>NZ_JBHWGD010000009.1:159756-191395 GCF_042733235.1 Kitasatospora sp. NPDC059722 | reverse complement strand
GGGGTGAACTGGTTCGGCACGGTGGACTTCCCGAAGGATGGTGACGGCTGCCGCTGGGATTCCACGCCGCACGATCCGGTGACCCGTGTCCGGTTTCAGGGCGTTGGGCACGTCAAGGTTAACCGGCACCGCCCGGTGGCCGGCAGGGTCAAGACTGTGTCCGTCAAGCGCGAGGGCTGCAGGTGGTTCGTCGTGCTGACTGCCGAACAGGGCGGGCCGGAGCCGCTGCCCGCGACCGGCTCCGTGGTCGGCATCGACGTGGGCATGGCCAACTTCCTCGCCGACTCGGGCGGCGGGTTCGTGCCCAGCCCGCGCCACGGGCGGAAGGCCGCCGCGAAGCTCGGAGCCGCACAGCGGACTCTGTCCCGGTTCCCGCGCTGCAAGGCCAAGGACCGCACGGCGAATCACCGGCGGGCGGTCGAGAAGGTTTCCGGGCTGCACGGCAAGGTGCGCCGCCAGCGCCTCGACCACGCGCACAAGACCGCGCTGGGCCTGGTCCGCGCGCACGATTTCATCGCGCACGAAGACCTCAGGATCCGCAGCATGGTCAAGGCCCCCGTGCCGAAGCCCGACCCCGGCCGGCCGGGTGTGTTCCTGCCCAACGGAGCGGCGGCCAAAGCCGGACTGAACAAGTCGATCAACGATGCCGGTTGGGGGGTGTTCCTCACGATCCTCACCAGCAAGGCTGAAAGCGCCGGCCGGGAAGTGATCGCCGTGGACCCCCGCAACACCTCCCGCACCTGCCCGCGCCCGGAGTGCGGGTACGTCGCGGCAAAGAACCGGCCCAACCAGGACACCTTCCACTGCGTCGCCTGCGGCCACACGGCGCACGCCGACACAGTGGGAGCCGTCAACGTTCTACGGGCAGGGCTTGTCCGTCGCAACGCCCGCCAGGGTTAGCGAGAAGCCCCCGGCTTCAGCCGGGGGAGGAGTCACCTGACCGCTCCCACCGGGGCGGTACGCTCGCCCGCGTGCGGAACACGATCGAACGGCTGGTCAACGGCCTCACCGGCAGCGTCATCATCGGGGGCGTCCTCGACCTCGCCGACGAGCACCTCCGGCGCGGCGACGCGGACTTCGTCGCGGAGCTCACCGCGGCGGTCCACGCGCGCTACGGCGCGCGCGCGAAGGGCACCGAGCACCACTACCTCTTCTCCCTGCTCCTGTGGAGGCTCGCCACCACCCACCGGCGCGACGCCATCGCCCACGCCCTTCGGCTGGGCTTCGCCGACCTGTCGCCCACCAAGCGGCCCGAGCGCAGGGCCGCCGCCGTGCTCGCCGCCAACCAGTCCCCGCGCGACCTCGCCCAGCTCTTCGCTCCGGGCGAGGCCGCGTACGGGGACACCCCCGACGAGCTGCGGGCCTGCCTCGTCCACGAGCTGGTGCTCCGCCGCTCCACGCCCCCGCCGGAGGCCGTCGAGTGGGCGGCGAACTCACTGTTCTGGCAGGGCCATCCGCTCGCCTGGCTGCCCTGGTCGCTCTCCCCGCTGGAGGGCACGCCGCAGCTGACCCGCTACTGGCTGGGCGGCGGAGGGGGCGGCATCGGGTACGGCCTGCCCGAGGGGCGCGAGCTGCCGAACGACCCCGCGCCCGTCCCTGCGGTGCGCGCCAACGACCTCGACTTCGCCCTGACCACCGCCGTCGACCGCTGGGACGGGCGCCACAACGGCCGGGTCGAGGCCGGGATCCACGTCACGGACGCCCCCGTCGACGCCGACGCCCTCCACCCGATGCTGGCCTCGCTCCCGCTGGACTGCCTCGACGGCCTGACCGGCGCCAGGAACCTCGCCGTCGTCGCGACCACCCCCGCCGAGGCGTGGCGCCAGCTCTTCGCCGCGGCGTCCACCGGCGGCGGCCGCGAGGACGAGTGGTGGTACGGCGCGCACGGCCGGCTCGCCGCCTGGCGGTCCCTGGCCGCCCTGGCCGGCGCCCCCGGCGACGCGACGCCCGCCGAGGTCGAACGGCGGGTCGCCACCTGCGCCTGGTACGGCTTCCGGGCCTGGACGGACTGGTTCAACTGCGACCTGTGGGACCTCGGCCTCGCGACCCTCTCCCCCGACCGCACCCGCCTCACCGTCCTCGCGGCCACCGACTACAACGGGGGCTGAGCCGTGCCCGCACCCGAATGGTCCGGCCGGCTCGGCTGCCTGTGCGCCGAGCTCCGCACGGCCGACGACGGCAGCCAGGTGCTCACCGCCGGCGACCGGCAGGTGGTCATGCGGCCCGACGCCGCCGTCCGGCACCGCGGCGGCCTGCTGCACCACCGGATCACCGTCGAGCAGCCCGGCGAACCGGTCTTCACCGTCCGCTACCGGCCCTCCTGGCACGCCCGGCTAGGGCCGCTGCCGGACGCGACCCACGACCGCTGGGCCGCCGAATCCGACGACCCCGGGCTCGAACTGACCGCACGCTGGGGGGCACCGACGACTGGGTGGACGACCGGGCCGATACTTGACCGTCGGGTTCTCCGTCAGGTTCTCCGTCGGGTTCTTCGTCGGGTTCTTCGTCGGGTTCGAGGCGTTTCGGGGGAAAGCCGATGATCAACGATGCCGTCCCGCTGTCCGTCGACCACGACGCGGCGTCAGGGCTGTGGACCGTCACCGCGCCCAAGGACAGCCTCGGCCCGATCGCCGTCGCCGACGGGCAGGTGCTCGTCCCGTTCGACGGGCGGATGACCGCGTTCGACGCCCGCGACGGCGGGATGCTCTGGCGGAGCCCGCACCCGCTCGGCGGGACCGGGCTCCGGCTCGCGACGGCCTTCACCACGGCCGGGCAGCACGTCGTCGTGCCGAGCCGCAATCCGAGCCCGCACGGCACCGAGCCGATCGGTCTCACCTGCCTCCGCCGCACCGACGGCGCGCTCGCCTGGATCCGGGACGCCGCCCCGCTCTCCGGCTACCTCGCGGACGGCCGCACGCTCGTCCTCTGGCAGAGCCACCCCGACGCGCCGCGCCACGTCACCGCCGTCGACCTCGTGGACGGCCGCCGCCTGTGGCGGCACGACTACGTGGACTTCGGGAGCGTCCTGCTGACACAGGGCCGGGTGATCGTCACCGTCGGGACCCAACGGCGCCACTACACCCGCGCCTACGACGCCCGCAGCGGCAAACAGCTGTGGCGCACCGCCATGAACCGCTACCCGGCCCGCCTGCACCTCGTCGCCGCCGCTCACCTGCCCGGGCCGGTCGTCTTCACCGCGCACCCGCGCAGGGACACCGTGCAGTGGTTCGACCCCGCCACCGGCACCGCACTCGGCTCCCTCACCACGGGGTACCCCTCCACCCGCTGGCGCGGCGCCGGGACGGACGGCGAGGTGCCCTCGGCGGCCTGGGCCCGGGTCGACGACCGCCGGGTGGCACACCTCCGGCCACTCGGAGAGATCGGAGAGGTCGGAGGGATCGGAGGGATCGGAGAGGGACGGGTGCGGACCTTCTTCTCCCCGCGGCGGCCCCTGCGCCTCTCGGACCCGCAGGTCGTCGAGGTAGCCGGCAGGCTCTACACGACCGTCCGGCTGGACGGGACGCACGACGACCCGGCCGCGATCCGCGGGGAGCGGATCGTCTCGGCCCCGCTCGGCGGCCTCGGCGGGGACCGGTGGCTCACGGGGCTCCGCTGGCCGCTGAAGGTCCCGCGGCGCGAGCGCCGGAACTTCTACGCCCACCTCGTCCCGGCACCCGGATGCCTCTACGCCCTGCTCATCCACCGCGCGACGTGGGCCGTCGTCGTCGTCCGGGGCGGCCGGGTGCTCTGGCGGCGCGGCTCGCGGGCCACACCGCCCGTCCCGCTCGGCGACCGGGTGCTCCTGCTCGACGACTGCGGCGAGCACGACCACCTGCGGCTGGTCGACGGCCGGACGGGCGCCACGACGAGGCCCTGCCCACGCAAGTGAAGCCCGGCGAGTGTGAAGCCCAGCGACAGTGAAGCCCGGCGAGAGTGAAGCCCGGCGGGCACGCTACTCGACGGACTCCGCCGGCCGGCACCGCTGCCGCCGCCGGAACGGGTACGTCGGCAGGTCGACCCGGCGCGCGCCGGGCGGGAGCATCGGCGTCCAGTCCACCGGGGCGCCCCGGACGAACGCCTCCGCGAGCGAGCGGGCGAACCGCTCCCGGCCGCCCTCGCCGCGCGCCAGCGTGCCGCACACCACGGACGCTCCGGCGGCCACGCCCGCGTCGGCCAGCGTCGCCCCGATCGCCGTCGTCATCACCGGGTGCGCGCTGACCTCCACGAAGCCGGTGAACCCCTGGGCCGCCAGCGCCCGCACGGCCGGGTCGAGCAGCACCGGTTCGCGCAGGTTGCGGTACCAGTACCCGGCGTCGACCGGGCCGGCCACCCACGCCCCGTCGACGGTCGAGAACCACGGCACCGCCGGCGTCAACGCCCGCACATCGCCCAGGAGTTCGGCGATGTCGCGCTCGACCCCGACCACCTGCGCGGTGTGCGACGCGTAGTCGACCGGGACCATCCGCACGTCGATGCCGCGCCCCACCAGCTCGGCGTGGAAGGCGCCGAGCGCCGAGCTCTCCCCGCCCACCACCGTGCGCTCCGGCCCGTTGACCGCGCCGACCTCGACGCCGTCCCCGCACGCGCGGATCCAGTCCCGCACCCGGCCCTCGGGCAGCGGCACGGACACCATGCCACCCCGGCCGGCCAGCCGGTCGCCGATGGCGCGGCTGCGCAGCGCGACCGTCCGGGCGGCGTCCTCCAGGGACAGCGCGCCCGCGACGCAGGCCGCCGCGATCTCGCCCTGCGAGTGGCCCAGCACGGCCGCCGGGCGGACCCCGTACGCCTCCCACAGGGCCGCGAGCGAGACCATCACCGCGAACGTCACCGGCTGGGCGATGTCCACGCGCTCCACCGGCGGGGCGCCGCCGACACCGTGCACGACGTCCACGAGCGACCAGTCCACGTGCGGGGCCAGCGCCCGCCCGCACTGCGCCATCCGCTCCGCGAACACCGGCTCGTCGTGCCACAACTCCCGTCCCATGCCCGCCCATTGGCTGCCCTGGCCGGGGAAGACGAAGACCACGCCGCCGTCCCGGCGGCCCGGTGGCGCGGCACCGGCGACGAGACCGGGTGCCGCGCCGCCCTCGGCCAGCGCCCGCAGGGCCGCGCGGACGGCGTCCGAGTCGGCCGCCGCCACGACGGCCCGGTGCTCGAACAGGGCCCGCCCCGCGAGGAGCGAGAGCGCCGCGTCCTGCGGGCGCACGCCGCCGTCCAGCGCATCGGCCAGCCGCCCGGCCTGCGCCGCCAGCGCCCCCGGCGTCCGCGCGGACACCACGAGCGGGGCGAAGCCGGCCGACTCGCCTTCCACCCGGGGCGCTTGCGGCACCTGCTCCAGGAGGCCGTCCCGAGCCGCCCGCCGCGGGACGGTCCGGGGCGCGGCCGCCAGCAGCAACCGCAGGGCGGTCGGGTCCGCCGTCCCGGCGCCGTTGCGCGGGATCGCGTCGACGAGGTGCAGCCGCACCGGGAGCGCGTGCGGTGCGAGGCGCCCGGCGCCGAACTCCCGCACCGCGTCGAGCGTCGGGGCGCTCCCCGGCTCCGCGACGGCCACCAGGGCGACGGCCGCGCCCTGCCCGTCGTGCGGCACGCCGACGGCGGCGAGCTCCCGCAGGCCGGGGCAGCCGGTGAGCGCGCGCTCGACCTCGGCCGGGTGGACCGTTCCGCCGTCCCGGACGAGCGCGTTCGCCAGCCGGTCGACCAGGTACAGGCAGCCGTCAGCGTCCAGCCGGCCGAGGTCCCCGGTGCGGAACCAGCCGTCGTCGTCCCGCAGGGCCTCCTCGCCGCGCCAGTAGCCCGGTGAGACGTGCTTCCCGCTCACCCACACCTCGCCGGGCTCGTCCGGCCCGGACACGTCCGCGCCCGAGTCCGGGTCGACGATCCGCAGCCGGGTGAACGGCATCGGCCGGCCCGCCGAGCCCGCCTTCGCGACGGTGAGCTCCGGCGGCAGGTAGGAGGCGAAGGACGCCGTCTCCGTGAGCCCCCATGCCTGTTGCAGCATCACCCCGCGCGCCGCGTAGTCGAGGACCAGCCGCGCGGGCACCGGGGCGCCCGCCACGACGGCGCAGCGCAGCGCGGACAGGTCGGCGGCGGCGAAGCCGGGCAGGCGGGCGAGCGCCGCGTACATCGAGGGGGCGGCGAAGAACGTGTTGACCCTCAGCTCGACGAGGTCGCGCAGGGTCCGCTGCGGGTCGAAGCGGCGCCGGACGACGGTGGTGCCGCCGTGGCCGAGGCTGCGCAGGGTGAAGCAGGCGAGCCCGCCGACGTGGGACAGCGGGGTGACGACCAGGTTGACGTCCTCCTCGCGCGTGACCATCGCCGCGTCGACGTTGGCACCGCTCCACCAGAGGTTGCCGTGGGTGATCCTGACGGCCTTCGGGCGGCCCGTGGTGCCCGCGGTGTGGAGCAGGACGGCGAGGTCGTCGGCGTCCAGGGACGCCGGTTCGCGCGGCGGCTGCGTGGCGGCGGCGAGCGCGGCGGCGAGCGGCGTCCAGTGCGGACCGGGCACGTCCGTCAGGGGCGCGGCAGGGTCGTCGTCGATGAGCAGCAGGCGCGTACCCGGCGCAGGGCCGACCAGTGGCGCGCGCCCCGGCTCGGCGACGACGGTGTGCGCCCCGCAGTCGCGCAGCACCTCTCTGGTCTCCGCCGCGCCGAGCCGGTGGTCCACCGGGACGAAGGCGGCGCCCAGCCAGCCGCAGGCCAGGTAGGTGGTGAGCAGCGTCGGGCTGTTGAGCCCCAGGTAGGCGACCCGCCGCCCGGCCGTCACCCCGCCCGCGGCGAGCACCTCGGCGAGGCGGCCCGCGCGGTCCAGCAGTTCCGGGTAGCCGACCGCGGATTCCTCGTAGTGCAGGGCGGGGCCGCCGAGGGGGCGGGCGGCCGCACGGCGCAACGCGTCGATCGGGGTGATCTCCAGGTGCATGGCTCGTCCTCCTGTGGTGCGGGGGCGGTCAGGCGCACGCACCGTGGTCGGGTGTGCGATCTCTATCAGATGTGACTCACCGTGACCACCGCCACCCGAAAAGTATGGAGAGCTGGTAAATCAGGCCGCCGCATCGCACCCGGCGCCACGGCGTTGCGCCGCCGGGTGCCCGCGCCCGGCTGGGATCCTCGCCCGGTGGAGACGGTGGAGCCGGCGCGGCCGGTGGCGACAACGGACACGGGCCGGGTCGAGGCGTTCAGCGACGGGGTGTTCGCGATCGCGATCACGCTGCTGATCCTGGAGATCAAGGTCCCGCAGGGCCACGGCGCGGCCGAGCTGTGGCGGGCGCTCGGCGCGCAGTGGCCGTCCTACTTCGCGTACGCGGTGAGCTTCCTGGTGATCGGGGTCATCTGGGTCAACCACCACACGCTGTTCGTGCACCTGGCCCGGGTGGACCGCACGCTGGTGTTCGTCAACCTGCTCCTGCTCATGCTGGTCTCGGCACTGCCGTTCCCGACCGCGCTGGTCGCGCAGAACCTGCGCAACGGCTCGGCCGCGAACGTCGCCGCGGCGGTGTACGGCGGGGTGATGGTCGGGCACGCCGTGCTGTTCTCGCTGTTCTGGAACCACGCGACGCGCACCGGCCACTGCTTCGACGCGCGGGTCGACATCGCGGCGGCCCGGGCCGCCCGGTGGCGGTTCGAGGTGGGCATGGTCGTCTACCCGCTCACCGTCGGCCTGGCGTTCCTGTCCGCACCCGCGGCCCTCGCCGTCCACGGACTGCTGGCCGTCTACTACGCGTTCAACCAGGTCAAGGTGCCGACGCTGCCCTGAGACAGGCCCTACGACTTCCGCTTCCGCCGCACCAGCGACACCGCCGGTTCGGGCCGGTCGAGTTCGGTGGCCGTGCGCACGGCCTCCATCGCCCGCAGTTCGGTGGGCACCCGGGGCCGGGCGCCGAGGCCGAAGAAGCCGCCCTCGTTGTTGGCGTCGGCGACGACCGTGGCGATCTCCAGCAGGAACTCCCGGAACCCGTCGACCTCGTCGGGGGCGACCCTCGCGACGATCCGCGTCGCCTCGCGGATCACCGCCAGCGCGGGCCGCTCGTAGTCGGCGTAGCGCGTCGCGGGCTGGAGCCCGGTGTCGAAGGTCGACGACGCGGCCAGCTCCCGCACGAAGCGGCGCGGGTGGGTCACGCCGGCCTCGCGCAGCAGCTTGACCAGCGCGATGATCTCCTCCGCGTCGGCGACGCCCTCGGCGAGCGCCACCAGCACGCCGGAGGCCATCAGGGACCGGCCCAGCGTCGCCCACTCCTCGGGCGTGAAGTCCGGCTCGCCCGGCCCGTCGGCGCCGTGGCCGGTGCGCAGCACCTGGAAGCCGACGTCGGCGAGCACTGCGGGCAGGCGGCGCACCGAAGCGACCGTCCGCGCGCGGGCGTTCGGGGACAGCTCCGCCCACGGCACCTGCTCGGCGTCCCGGCCGTCCCGCTGGCCCGGCAGCGCGCCCGGGCCGAGGACGGCGGGCGCGCTCAGCCCGTGCTCGTGCTCCAGCCGGGCGAGGACCTCCGCCTCCTCCTCGGTGAAGTCGACGGGCGGCGGGCCGTCGGCGCCCGGCGGCTGCTCGGAGGTCGGCACCATCAGGCAGCCGACGGCGGCCAGCCGGTCGCCGAGCCGCCGCGCCTGGCGGCGGTTGGCCTGCCGGAGCTCCTCCGGCAGTTCGTCCCAGGGCAGCAGCCCCGGCCCGCTGCCGGGCTCCCGGCCGTCCTCGACGGCGGCCTCCAGGCGGCTCTGGTGGATGGCCCGCGCCAGGTGCTTGGTGACCTGGGCGCTGGTGTAGTCGGCGAGGCTGTCGATGACGCGGTCCTGCGCCTCCAGGCGCGCCTTCATCCGGCGGCACTCGTGCAGAACGGCCTCGGCGTCCAGCAGCGTCTGCTCGGCGCGGCGGTCGCCGGCCCGGCCGATGACGTCCTGTCCGACCATGATGACGATCATGAAGACCAGCTGGGCGAGGGTGGACAGGAAGCTCATGAACGCGAACGGGTACGGGTCGAAGGTCTGGAGGCCGGACTCGGCCATCCCGATCCACACCACCTGCGTGCCCGCGGCGACGTAGAACGCCCACATGCTGCCCAGCCGTCCGGTCAGCCACGCGGCGATCCGCCCGTTGACCGTGGTCGCCTGGTCGATCGCCTGCGGCGGGTGCTGCACGCGGTGGCGCTCGATCCACGGGTGGCGGCTGGTCTCCAGCAGGCTGACGCCGCGCCCGAGCGCGAGGTCGTGCCGGTCCAGGTGCGCCTGGAGGTCGGCGACCCGCTCGAAGATCGCCTCGGCGCTCTCGTAGGTCTGCACCGCCCGCCGGTCCGCCGCCATCCCGAGCACCCGCTGGCCGACCAGGATCACCAGGCAGAGCACCAGTTGGACGACGTTGTCGAGGAACAGCAGGAACGCGAACGGGTACGGGTCGAGCGTGTGCAGCGGCCCCCAGGTCGCGAGCGCCATCCATCCGCCGACGATCGCCAGTGTCACGTACAGTGCGGGCATCGAGCCCACCACGCGGGTCAGCGCGGCCGCGAACGCCCCGTTGAACCCGACCTGTTCGTACGCCATCGCCACCGGCTGCTGCCGCGGCGCCTCCGGCCCCGCACCGACCGCACTCACGTCCACTCCTCACGCAGATTGCCGAGGACGCACTGAACCCCTTTCCGGACGCTCTGTCAACGTCCTTTCTACGGACCGTGATTCCGTGTCGGCCCGGGACCCCGGAGGCTGGCACCGGTCCGGCCCGACCACCGATGATGGCCCCATGTGGATCAAGTGGATCAACTGCCGCGTGCTGCCCGGCGGACGGGAAGACTTCGCGGACGCGCAGCGCGAATGGGCGGCCATCGCGGACCAGCCGGGCCTGGTCGGGCAGGTCGGGGGCTGGGAGGCCGGCGGCGAGCGGGCGCACGTGCTCGGCGTCTGGGCCGACGAAAAGGCCTACACCGCCTTCATGGAGGTGCGCCACGACGAGATCGTCACGGCGGCGTCCGCCGAGCGCTCCGGGCGTCGCGACGGGGAAGGACCCGAGCCGGGGAGCTGGCAGGTGACCTCGGTGACGACCGGCGCCTCCGTCCTCGACATCCCGGGGGAGGCCGCCGGCCTGGACGACGCGCTCGCCCGCGGCACCGCCCTGCGCGTCGCCGACTGCCACCTCCACCCGGGCCGCGCCGAGCACTTCCTCGACGCCCAGCGACGCGTCTGGAACCCGGCCATGGCGGCGGCCGGCGGCATGCTCGCCGGCGCCGTCACCCGCCTCGCGGACGACCGGTACCTCGTCGCGACGCTGTGGACGGACGCGAACGCCCACCAGCGCTACGCGGAGCGGGACGTGCCCGCCCTGCGCGCACGCGCGGACGTCGCCGCGGACGTCCGCGCGCTGACCGGGCTGGCCCTGCCGCTCGAAGCCGACTGGCAGGTCCTGCCCGGCCTCGGATGAGCCGTCGGCTCGGACAGCCGGCCGGCGCGGGCCGCTTGACGCCGGCCGGGCGCGACCGCCGATGATGGTCCGCATGTGGATCAAGTGGAGGGACTGCCACGTCCGGCCGGAGGCACTGGAGCGCTACCGGAGCGGGCGGAGCGAGTGGACGGCGCTGCCGGGCCACCCGGGGCTGGTCGGGCAGGTCAGTGCCCGGGAGCCGGACGGCCCGCGCGCGTGCATGCTGGACGTCTGGGCCGACGAGGCCGCGTACCTCGACTTCAGGGACGAGCGCAACGCCGCCATCGACGCCGACCAAATGGGCTACGCCCGCTTCCGCATGAGCGAACCCGCCGAGGACGAGCCGACACCGGAACAGCGGTACGCGGTGCTGGAGAACGCCGCCGGCCCCACCGTCCTCGACATCCCGGGGGAGGCCGCCGACCTGCACGAGGCCCTGACGCGCGGCACCGTGCTGCGCGTCGACGACTGCCGCCTCCACCCCGGCCGCGAGGAGCACTTCCTCGCCGCCCTGCGCTCGGCCCGGGGCCTGGGGTCGGCCGCGGCCGGCGGCCTGCTCGGGGGCGTGGTCGCCCGCGTCGTCCCGGACGTCTTCCGCGACCACGAACACCACCTCGTCGTGACGCTCTGGACCGACCCGGACGCCCACCGGCGGTACGCCGAGGTCGACGCGGGCGCCCTGACCGCCTTGGACGCCCGCGCCGACCGCACCGCCGACGTCCGGGAGCGGACCGAGCTGGTCCTGCCGGTCGAGTCCGACTGGCAGGTCCTGCCCCGCGTCTGGTTCTGATGCGCCGGCTCCGCCGACCTCACGAACCCGGCAACAAGCCTTCAATCCCCGAAAGAAGCGTTTCCGCCGTCAGCTCAGGCAGCCGACGTGCGCCAGCGCCCGCTTGAGCAGCACCCCCTGACCACCCGGCATGTCCTGCTGCACCAGCGGCGAGGCGGCCTCCGCCGGACTGAACCAGACCAGGTCGAGCGCGTCCTGGCGCGGCCGGCAGTCGCCGGAGACGGGCACGACGTAGGCGAGCGACACGGCGTGCTGGCGGGGGTCGTGGAACTCGGTGATGCCGAGCGTCGGGAAGTACTCGGCGACGGTGAAGGGCTGCAGCGAGGCCGGGATCCGCGGCAGCGCCACCGGCCCGAGGTCCTTCTCCAGGTGCCGCAGCAGCGCGTCGCGGATCCGCTCGTGGTACAGCACGCGCCCGGACACCAGCGTGCGGCTGACCGTCCCGTCCGGCCCGATCCGCAGCAGCAGCCCGATCTGGGTGACCTCCCCGGACTCGTCGACCCGCACCGGCACGGCCTCGACGTACAGGATCGGCATCTGCGCCCGGGTCGTTTCGAGCTCCTCGGGCGCGAGCCAGCCCGGCGTGGTTTCCGTGATGTCAGACATTGCTTGATCGTACGATCCCCGGACGGCCGGACGACGGCTGCCCCGCCCGGGGATGACCGTCCGTCACCGGCCGCCCGGCCCGGGCGGCCCGCCCGGGCGCCGTCCAAACCCGCCCGACGGCTAGAACCGCACGAGAGTTTGGCATAGGCACGGCAAAGCCTTCGCGCCGCCGCTCCCGCACGTCTGGACGGACGCCGCCCGAACTGGTGAGGTGTCGGGGCTCCATCCGAACACCCTTCCGCACGCAGGCAGTTCGCCCCGCCCTCACACCCTCACATCCGGGAGCAGACGCATGCGCACAACCTTCAAGGCCGCCGCCCACACCCTCGCGGCGCTGGCCCTGGCAGCCTTCGGGACCACCTCGCTGGCCACCGGCGCCCAGGCGGCGCAACCCGCCACCGCCGCCGCCCACTTCGGCCTCAAGCCGCTCGACCCCGCCGCGGCGGCCTCCCAGCGCGCGGTCACGGCCGCGTCCGACACCCTGTCGGTCGGGTCCAGCGCGAGCCAGGGCGTGGTCTCCCCCACCCCGAAGGTCTACCTGGTCTTCTGGGGCACCCAGTGGTCGTCCGACCCGGCCGGGGTGGCGACCGACATGCAGAACATGTTCAAGGGCCTCTACGGCGCCAAGGACACCTGGGGCACCATCCTCGACCAGTACTGCGAGGGCGTCCCCAAGGGCACGGTGACCTGCGGCACCAAGGGCGTCCACGTCAACCACCCGACCACCTCGCCGTTGGCCGGGGTCTGGTTCGACAAGTCCGCCGCCGCGCCGGCCAACGCGACGGCCGCGCAGATCGCCGCAGAGGCCGGCAAGGCCGCCGCGCACTTCGGCAACACCACCCAGGCGCCGAACCTCAACGCCCAGTACGTCGTGCTCTCCCCCACCAAGACGCACCCGGACGGCTTCCCCAACTCCGGCTTCTGCGCCTGGCACGACTTCACCTCCACGTCGTACGGCAAGCTCGCCTACACCAACCTGCCGTACATCCCCGACAACGGCGCGGGCGCCTGCACCACCTTCACCGACGGCCGCCTGCTCTCGGGCATCGAGTCCACCGAGACCCACGAGTACGCGGAGACCGTCACCGACTTCTGGCCCAGCATCGGCTGGAACGGCGGCGGCGGCGAGATCGGCGACGCGTGCGTCCAGCTCGACGCGTACGTGACGCTGAGCACCGGCACCTTCGACCTCCAGGGCCTGTGGTCGAACAGCGCCAACAAGTGCGTGACGCACGGCTGACGCGTCCCACCCCTCGCCACGGCCCTCCCGGACCGCACCCGCCCGAATTCGGGGTGCGCGGCCCGGGAGGGCCGTGGCATCCTCCGGAGATGAGCCTGCCCGAACCGGTGATCGACCTGAACGACGGCCTGCTGCTGCGCACCTTCCGCGGCCAGGCCGACCTCCCCGAGCTCTTCCGCGTCATCGAGGAGTCGCTGGAGCACCTGCGCCCGTTCATGCCGTGGGTGGCCGGGCACAGCCTGGAGTCCACCACCGACTTCCTGGCCCGCCGCGAGGAGCAGTGGGCGAACGCCAACCACACCTACGCGATCGTGCAGGACGGCTCCATCGTCGGCGCCTGCTCGCTGTACCGGCGCGAGGACTCCCCCGACGAGGGCCGCGAGATCGGCTACTGGCTGCACCCGGCCGCGACCGGCCGCGGCATCGCCACCCGGGCCACGCGCGCCCTGGTCGAGCAGGCGTTCCGGCTGCCCGGCGTCGAGTACGTCGAGGTCTGCCACGACCCGGCCAACCTGGCCAGCGGCGCGATCCCGGCCCGGCTCGGCTTCACCGAGCACCGCCGCCTGCCCGCCGAGCCCGTCGCCCCGGCCGAGACCGGCGAGGACCTGTTCTGGCGCCTGACCCGCCCGGCAGCCCGGTAGCGCATGACCGGATCGTTCCGCATCGGGGCCCGATGGTGTCTACGCGCGGGCCCCCGCCGAGCGCCATGATCGAGGCATGAAGAACGCACTCCTCGTCATCGACGTCCAGGAATCCTTCCGGCAGCGCGAGAACTGGGCCGCCGTGTCCAACCCCGCGATCGTCGAGCGGGTCAACGAGCTCGTCGAGCACGCCCGCGGCCGCGGCGACCTCGTCGTCTGGGTCCTGCACTCCGAGCCCGGCACCGGCACGGTCTTCGACCCGGCCCGCGGCTTCGTCCGCCTCATCGACGGCCTGGCGCCCGCCGAGGGCGAGCCTGTCGTCACCAAGACCTCGCACAACGCGTTCACCACGACCAACCTCCAGCAGGTGCTCACCCAGCACGGCGTCGGCGGCGTCGTCGTCAGCGGCATCCGCACCGAGCAGTGCTGCGAGACCACCACGCGGGTCGCCAGCGACCTCGGCTACGAGGTCGTCTTCGTCACCGACGCCACCGCCACCCACCCCATCGAGCACCGCGACGCGCCCGCCGGGCGCAGCCTCGCCGAGGTCCTCGCCGACCCGCGCACCCTCTCGACGGACGACATCATCGCCCGCACCGAGTACGCTCTGGCCGGCCGCTTCGCCACCGTCACCACCGTCAAGGAGCTGACCGGATCGTGACCCGAGTCGTCTTCCTGCTCGTCCCCCACGTACACCTGCTGGACCTCGCCGGGCCCGCCCAGGTGTTCTCCACCGCGGCCGACCACGGCCTCGGCTACGAGAGCGCGTACGTGGCCGAGCAGGAGGACGTCCCCACGGCGCAGGGCATCGCGCTGCGGGCCGCCACCGCGTGGCCGGAGCTGTCGCCCGGGGACCTCCTGGTGGTCCCCGGCTGGCGGTCGGTCACGCTGCGGCAGAACGGCGCGCTGAGCGCGGCCACGCTGGAGCGGCTGGCCGCGCACCACGCCGCCGGCGGGACGGTGGCCAGCGTGTGCGCCGGCGCCGACGCGCTCGGCCGCGCCGGGCTGCTGGACGGCCGGCGGTGCACCACCCACCACGACCTCCAGGAGGAGCTCGCCCAGCGCTACCGGCGGGCGAGCGTCGTGCGCGACGTGCTCTACGTCGTCGACGACCGGGTCGTGACCTCGGCCGGGATCGCCAGCGGCATCGACCTCGCGCTGCACCTCGTGGCCGTGCGGAACGGCCCGGCGGCGGCCGCCCGGATCGCCCGCGAGATGGTCGTCTACGCCCGGCGCAACGGCGACGAGCGGCAGGCCAGCGCGATGCTGCGGCACCGCGGCCACCTCGTCGACGCCGTCCACCGCGCCCAGGACCTCATCGACGCCCGCTTCGACACCCGGCTCGGCCTCACCGACCTCGCCGCCGCCTCCGGCGTCAGCGAACGCACCCTCACCCGGCACTTCACCGAGGCCACCGGCCGCACCCCGCTGCGCTACCAGCAGGAGCTGCGCGTCGAGCGCGCGGAACACCTCATCGCCCACGGCGCGACCACCGAGACGGCCGCCCGCGCGGTCGGCTTCCAGGACGCCCGCATGCTGCGCCGCCTGCGCGCCCGCACCGGCCCGGGTGCCGGTGCGGGCGCTGGCGCCTGAAGGCCCGGGTCACGCTCTGGCGGCGGCCTCGATCCGCTCCTTGACGGCCCGCATCTGGACGACCGTGTTGGCCGTCAGGTGCTCGGCCATCTCCTTGTCCCCGAAGGGGAGTTCGTCCCGCACGTGGAAGTCCTGCACCCAGCGCATGTGGACGCCGTCCGGGGTCTCCCGGTACTCCCAGAAGATCTTCATGTACTCGAAGGGTCCGGTCTCGACCCGGTGGGCCCGCACGCTGCGGGTGCTCAGGTCGCTGGTGCGCTCGGAGACCCAGGTGCGGGCCACGCCCGCCTCGTCGGGGTGCATGGTGAGCCTGAACCGCACGGTGTCGCCCCGCTGTTCGAGGATCTCCGCGTCGGCGTACTCGGTGAACAGTCGCGGCCAGCCGGCCACGTCGTTCGTCATCTCCCAGACCAGGTCGAACGGCGCCGCCACGACCGTGCTCGACTCGGTGTGCCCGTGTTCGGTCATCGCGCTCAGGCCTCCGCGCGCTGCCGGTTGACGTACTCCAGCAGGGCCGCGGGGGTGCGCAGGTCGTCGATCACCTCGTCCGGGATGGCGACGCCGAGCCGGCCCTGGACCTGGGTGACCACCTCCAGGACGGCCAGCGAGTCGTAGCCGAGCTCGCCGAAGTCGGCGTGCAGGATGTCGCCGTCGAGGTCGACGGCCTCGCCGGTGCCCACGCACTGGCGCATGATGTCCCGCAGGCCGTCCAGGTTCAGGGTGTCCATCGCTTCAACTCCTTTTTCGTTCAGCACTGTTCGGGTTGTTCTTGTTCGGGTTGTTCTTGTTCGGGCGGAGCCTGTTCACACGGCCCGGACGACGACCGCGGCGTTGAAGCCGTTGTGGCCGCGGGCGATCACGAGCGCGGTGCGCACCGCCGCCTCCCTGGGGTCGCCCAGGATCAGGTCGACCGGGCAGTCCGGGGAGGGCGCGGTGACGTTCACGGTCGGCGGGACGACGCCGTGGCGCACCGCCAGCAGCGCCGCCACCAGGTCGACCGTCGGGCCGGCCGCGTAGAGGCGGCCGGTGGTGGTCTTGGGCACGGTGACCGGCACCCCGGCGGGGCCGAACACCTCGGCGAGCGCCCGGCTCTCCAGCCGGTCCAGCGCCGGGACGCCGTAGCCGTCGGCGAAGACCACGTCGACGTCGGCCGGCGCGCACCGGGCGTCGGCGAGCGCCCCCTCGATGGCCCGGCGCAGGTTGGGCCCGCGCCCGGTGGCCGGGTGCGGGTCGAAGGCGCTGGCGTAGCCGGCGATCTCGCCGTACGGGCGCACGCCGCGGGCGCGGGCCGACTCCGCCTCCTCGACCAGGAGGATCGCCCCGCCCTCCCCGGGCGCGTAGCCCGAGGCCTCGGCGTCGAAGGGCAGGTAGGCCCGCGCGGGGTCGGCGCTGCGGCTGACCAGGCCGGGCGGGATCTGCCCGACCAGGCCGGAGGGGGAGAACGAGGAGTCCGTGCCGCCGGACAGGACGAAGGTGGTGCCGCCCCGGATCGTGCGCCGGGCCTGGCCCACGCAGTCCAGCCCGCCGGCCTGGTCGGTGATGAAGACGCCGCTCGGCCCGCGCATGCCGTGCCGGATCGAGATCTGGCCCGAGTTGGCCGCGTAGAACCAGGCGATCGCCATGTAGGCGCCGACCTGCGAGGGCCCCTTGGAGTAGAGGTTCTGCATCTCCCGCTGGCCGAACTCGGCGCCGCCGGTGGCGTTGGCGGTGACGACGCCCATCTGGTACTCGGGCTGCTCCTTGGGATCCAGCTCGCCGTCGAGCAGGGCCTCCTCGGCGCAGACCAGGCCGAACTGGGTCATCAGCGCGGTCTCCACAACGACCCGGCTGGGCAGCAGCGCGTACGGGTCGAAGCCCGGCACCTCGCCGATGACCTTGATCGGGTAGCCGGTCGGGTCCATCCGGGTCATCGGCGCCAGCCCGCTGCGGCCGTCGAGGGTGTTGGCCCAGTACGTCTTCACGCCGATCCCGGTCGGCGCGACGACGCCCAGGCCGGTCACCACGGCGCGTCTGTCCGGTTCCGCGGTCATCGGAGCACCCTCCCCTCGTCGGCCAGCACGATCGCGCTCTGGAACCCGCCGAAACCGCTGCCGACGCTGAGCACGACATCGGTCCGCTGGTCCCGGGCGGTGACCGGGACGTAGTCCAGGTCGCACTCCGGGTCCGGCGTCTCCAGGTTGGCGGTCGGGGGCACGACGTCGTGCTCGATCGCCAGGCAGCAGGCGGCCACCTCGATGGCGCCGATCGCGCCGAGCGAGTGCCCGATCATCGACTTGATGGAGCTGACCGGGGCCCGGTAGGCGTGCGCGCCCAGGGCGCGTTTGAAGGCCGCGGTCTCGTGCCGGTCGTTCTGCCGGGTGCCGGAGCCGTGCCCGTTGACGTAGTCGATCTCCTGCGGGTTGACCCGGGCCTGGTCGAGCGCGGCCCGGATCGCCTCGGCCATCTCCCGGCCGTCCGGCTTGAGGCCGGTCATGTGGTAGCCGTTGGCGCGGCTCGCGTAGCCGGCCACCTCGCAGTAGATGTACGCGCCGCGCTTGCGGGCGTGTTCCAGTTCCTCGAAGACCATCACCGCCGAACCCTCGCCCAGGATCAGGCCCTTGCGGTTGAGGTCGTAGGGACGGCAGGCGTGCTCGGGGTCGTCGTTGGCGGTGGACTGGGCGCGCAGGGTGTCGAAGCAGGCGACCGTGACCGGGGAGACCGGTGCGTCGGTGCCGGCCGCGAGCATCACGTCCGCGCTGCCCTCGCGGACCAGCTCGAAGGCGTGGCCCAGCGCGTCGATGCCCGAGGTGCAGCCGGTGGAGATCAGGCCCACCGGGCCCTCCGCGCCGCAGGCCCAGGCGAGTTCGGCCGCCATCGAGCTGGGGACCATGACGTCGTACAGGTGCGGGACGGCGTACTGCGGGTCCACCAGCCACTTGCTGCCGCCGTCGCTGAGCACCACGTACTCGCGCTCCATCAGCTCGGTGCAGCCGATCGCGTTGCCCAGCGAGACGCCGACCCGGCCCGGGTCGGGTGCGCCGCCGGCCAGGCCGCTGTCGGCGAGCGCCTCGCGGGCGGCGATCAGCGCGAACTGGCCGGCCCGGTCCAGACGGCGGGCCTCCTGCGGGGAAAGGCCGCAGGCCAGCGGGTCGAAGTCGATCTCGGCGGCGACCTGGCAGCGGAAGTCCGACGGGTCGAAGTGGGTGATGCGGCGGGTGGCGGTGCGCCCGGCCGTCAGGGTGTCCCAGAACGCGCCGGTGCCGACGCCCTTGGGTGCGATGACCCCGATGCCGGTCACCACGACGCGGCGCCCGGTCATGAGGTCACGGCTCCGACCTGCGGCAACTCGCCGCCGGAGGAGGGAAGTTCCTCGGTGTCCACGTGGCCGAGCTCGGGCTTGGGGGCGAGCGGGCCGAGGAAGAACACGGCGAACATCTCCTCGTCGCCGTGGTTGTCCATCCGGTGCCGCAGCCCCTTGGGGATCATGAACGAGTCCCCCGCCACCAGCTCGATCGGCCGCCCCTCCAGGAGCAGCGTCATCCGGCCGCCGACGATGTAGAAGTACTCCTCGGAGTACGGGTGGTAGTGCTCGCTGACGAACTCGCCGGGCATGAGCGACCCCGCGCCCAGGAAGCCGGCGGTGGCCGCGCACGTCCTCGGGCTGAGCAGGACGCGCAGGTCGCCGCCGCGCCGCCGGTTCGGCGGGACGTCCGCGAACGCGACCTTCCCGGGCTCGCCCGCAGGGGTTGAAGTCATGGCCTCTCCTTCTCCGGTGGTCCGACTGACGGATCGTCAGACGGCAAGCTGTACGCGGTACTCGGCCAGCCAGGTGTTGAGCTGGAGTGCGAACTCGATGTTGGTGCGGGCCAGCCAGTCCGACCCGCCCGGCCATTCGGCGCCGGCCGCCGCGCGGGCCGCCGCGCCGTCCAGCAGCGGGGCCACCGGGGCGGCCGGGTCGCGCAGCACGGCGGCCAGCTCGCGCTGGAGCATCCGCGCGTACGCCGGGTCCTGGTTGACCGGGAACGGGCTCTTTCGCCGCTGGGCGACCGAACGCGGCAGCAGCGGGGCGACGGCCGCCCGCAGCAGGCTCTTCTCGCGCCCGTCGAAGGACTTCATCCGCCAGGGCACGTTGAAGGCGTACTCGACCAGGCGGTGGTCGCAGAACGGCATCCGGGCGTCCAGCCCCACCGCCCGGCTCAGCCGGTCGTCCCGGTCCAGCAGGCGCGGCAGCCACCGGGTCAGGTGCAGGTGGCACAGCTCGCGCATGCGCCGCTCGGCCGCGTTCTCGCCGTCCAGCCGCGGCACCTCGCCGATCGCCTGGCGGTAGCTGTCGGCGCCGAACCCGGCCAGGTCCAGGCCGCGCAGCAGCCCGCGGTCGAACAGGCCGAGCCCGAGCCCGTCCCTGGACTGCTCGTGCGAGCGCTCGTACGCCACCCACGGGAAGTGGCCGGTGCGCACCAGCTCCGGGTCGTGCATCCACGGGAAGCCGCCGAACAGCTCGTCGGCGGCCTCGCCGGAGAGCGCGACGCCGGCGCGCTCGCGCACCGCGGCGAAGAGCAGGTGGGCGGCGACGTCCATCTCGGCGAACGGCGTCGGCCGGTCCTGGGCGCGCAGCACCGCCAGGCGGCCGGCCGGATCGGCCAGGTCGGCGGTGCCGAGCACCACGTCGACGTGCTCGGAGCCCAGGTGGCGGGCCAGTTCGGCCGCGTACGGGGCGTCCGCGGTGGCGCGCACGTGGTCGGGGCGGAAGTTCTCGGCGTGGCCGAGGAAGGTGCCGGTGGCGGTGAGCAGCGGCTTGGCCCCGCGCTCCGCCGAGGTGCGGGCGGCCAGCGCGGCCACCGCGCCCGAGTCGAGGCCGCCGGAGAGCAGCACGCAGGGCGTGGGCTCCTCGGGCAGCATCCGGTTCACCGCGTCGGACAGCAGCAGGCGCACGGTCGCGACGGTGGTGTCCCGGTCGTCGGGGTGCGGGCGGCTCTGCAGCCGCCAGTAGGCGCGCTCGGTCAGCCACCCGTCGGCCAGTTCCACGACGTGGCCCGGACGGACCTCGTCGACGCCCCGGAAGACGCTGCGACCGGGGGTCTTGATCTGGGTGAACAGCTCGCGCAGGCTGTCCGCGTCCGCCGCCGGGTCGACCGCCTCCCCGGCGAGCAGGGCCTTCGGCTCCGAGGCGAAGGCCAGTTCGTCGCCGAGCCGCGCGTAGTGCAGCGGCCGCACGCCGAGGCGGTCCCTGGCCAGCAGGAGCCGGCGGCGGCGGACGTCCCACAGCGCGAACGCGAAGGCGCCGTCCAGCCGGACCGGACAGTCGGCGCCCCACTCCCGGTAGGCGTGGAGCACGGTCTCCGGGTCGCCGCCGGAGCGGGGCCGGTGGCCACGGGCGTCCAGCACCCGGCGCACGCCCTCGGGCCCGTACAGCGTGCCGGCGAAGGCGATCACGGCCGTCACCTCGCCGTCCTCGACCAGGGCGGCCGGGCGGGCCCCCGGTGGGCCGGGGAACGCCAGCAGGGCGTTCCCGTCGGTCCAGGTCCCGTGGGCCGGCGGGCCCCCGGGCGTCATCGCGGCGGCCATCGCGGCCACGCCCGCCGTCCTCCGGTCCGGGTCGGGCCCCAGCCCCACCCACCCGGCGATGCAAGTCATGCGGATCCCCTCGGTCGCGACGTCCCCGGTCGGTGCCGCGACACAGCATGGGGAGCCGCCCTCTCGGGTGGATCGAGCCCGCCTGAACGTCCGGCGGGCGTGTCCGGGGCTCAGAGCGTTTCGAGGACTCCTCTACCGGCAGCCGGAACGCTGTCCCCGGCAGTACCGCAGGGCCACCGCACCCTCACGTAAAGAGGCTTCAACCGTGTCGACTTCCACCAGCCGGCCCGCCGGGCTCCCGCACTTCGCGGTCGCGGGCATCGGCGCGGGCCCGGCCAACCTGAGCTTCGCCGCCCTCGCCGAGGGCACCGTTCCCGGGGCGGTGGCGCTCTTCGACCGGCGGGGCTCGCACGCCTGGCACCCCGAGCTGATGCACCCGGGGGCCCGGCTGCAGACCTCCTGGGTGAAGGACCTGGTCACCCTGGTCGATCCGCGCAACCGCTTCTCCTTCCTCAACTACCTGGTCACCACCGGGCGGATCTACGCCTTCCTGAACGCCCAGTTCGAAGCGATCCCCCGGCTGGAGTACGACCGGTACCTGGCCTGGGCCAGCGGTGAGCTGGGCACCATCCGGTACGGCGTCGACATCACCGCGATCTCCTTCGACGGCGTCTTCGTCCTGGGCTCCGGGGACCGCCCGGTGGCCACCGCCGACCACTTGGTGCTCGGCCTCGGCACCCGCCCGTACGTGCCGGACTGCTTCGAACTCCCCGGCCCGCACGGCGTCCTGCTCGCCGAGGAGCTCACCGGGCACTTCACCGGCTGCCGGCCCGGACCGCACGAGACGGCCGTGGTGATCGGCGGCGGCCAGACCGGCGCCGAGGCGGTGCTCTCGCTGCTGCGGCTCGGGCTGCGGGAGATCCGCTGGATCGGCCGGCGGCCGTGGTTCGCGCCGATGGACGACTCGCCGCCCGCCAACGACTTCTACCGGCCCGCGTACGTGCGCCACTTCCAGAGCCTGCCGGCGCACGTGCGCGACAGCATCGCGACGAACCAGATCCTCACCAGCGACGGCGTCTCGATGGCCACGCTGCAGGAGCTGTACCAGGTCAACTACGAGATCCGGCTGGCCGAGGGACGCTCCCCGGTGATGATGCTGCCCGGCCGGGACGTGGTCGGGGCCGTCGAGCGGCAGGGCTCGGTGGTCCTGCGCTGCCGCCGGCTGGGCGGCGGCCAGGAGCAGCACTCGGCCCGGCACGTCGTGCTGGCCACCGGCCGGCGGCCCGCGCCGCTGCCGCTGGACCCCGAACTGCTCGACCTGGCACCGGGCGAGGAGCCGGTCATCGAGGCGGACTACTCGTTGCGCTGGAAGCACGGCGACACCAACCGGATCTTCGCCCAGAACCGCGCCCAGTCCAGCCACGGCGTGGTCGACCCCAACCTCAGCCTGCTCTCGGTGCGCAGCGCCGTGATCATCAACTCCCTGCTCGACCGGTCGGTCTTCAGCATCCGCGACGAGCAGGTCCACACCCTGTGGGCCTGACCCGCCCGGACCGCCCCGGACCGACCGGTCCCCGCTCCCCCGCCCAACGGCACCTGGAGGTAGACGAGATGCCCGACAACCGGACCGACGTACTGATCGTGGGCGCCGGGATGGCAGGCCTGACCGCGGCCGTGTTCCTGGCCTGGCACGGGCTGCGCCCGGTCCTGGTCGAGCGCCATCCGCAGGAACTGGTGCACCCCCGGGCCCGGGGGATCAACGCCCGCTCGGTGGAGGTGTTCCGTCAGGCCGGTCTGGAGGAGCGGCTCTTCGCCGCCCGGGGCGAGGGCATCGTGGCCTCCGACGCCGACTCCTCGCGGATGCTGATGGCCCGCACCCTGGCCGACCGGGACGTCGACTTCGTCGACCTGGCGACCGGCTCCGCGGACGGTGTCAGCCCGACCGAGTGGTGCCCGATCGACCAGGACCGGCTGGAGGTCATCCTGCGCGAACGGGCCCGCGAGCTGGGCGCCGACGTGCGCTACGGCGTCGAGCTGACCGCCCTCACCCCGCGCCCGGACGGCGTCACGGCGCGGGTGCGCGAGGCCGCGGGCGGCGCCGAGTACACCGTGGAGGCCGCCTACGTGGTGGCGGCGGACGGCCAGCGCAGCACCGTGCGGCGCCTGCTGGACATCCCGGTGGAGGGCCCCGGGGTGCTGCTCGACACCCTCTCCATGGTGGTCGAGGCCGACATCGAGGAGGTCGTCGCGGGCCGCCGCTTCGGCTTCGCCTACCTGGGCAGCCCGCGGCAGGGCACGGTGATCTTCCCGCACGACGGGAAGAACCGCTGGTGCTTCGGCGTGCCCTTCGAGCCCCGCAAGGGCGAGACGGTCGCCGACTACCCGGCCGAGCGCTGCCTGGAGCTGTTCCGGGAGGCGGTCGGCCTGCCGGAGCTCGACGGCCGGCTGGTGCCCCAGCTGCCGGACGGCACCGAGGTGCTGCCGTTCGCGATCGGGGCGTACTGCGCCGAGCGGTTCGTCCACGGGCGGGTCCTGCTGGCCGGCGACGCCGCCCGGATCGTGCCGCCGACCGGCGCGTTCGGCGGCAGCACCGGCATCCAGGACGCCCACAACCTCGCCTGGAAGCTGGCCGCCGTGGTCAAGGGCGAGGCCGGCCCCGGGCTGCTGGAGAGCTACGACGCCGAGCGCCGCGCGGTCTCCGAGTTCACCATGGAGCAGGCCATGGCGCAGATGGTCTGGCGCACCGGCACCACGGCGTCCGACGAGGTCGACGGCATGCGGCTGTGGGACTGGTGGTCCGTCATCCTGGGCTACCGCTACCGCTCGGGCGCCGTCGTCCCCGACCCGGCCGACGGCGCCGACGACGGGCTGCCCGCGGTCGAGACCGGCCGCCTCTCGGCCCAGCCCGGCACCCGCGCCCCGCACCTGGCGACCGGCGCGGGCACCTCCACCCTCGACCTGTACGGGCGGAACTTCGCCCTGGTGGCCGGCCGCTCCGGCGCCACCTGGGCGGCCTCCGTGCTCCGCGCGTGCGACGAGCTCGACGTCGAACTCGACTTCTACCTGGCCGGGTTCGACCTCGACGTGCCGACCGCGCAGTGGGCCGAGCGGCACGGCGTGCGCGACGACGGCGCGGTGCTGGTCCGCCCGGACGGCTTCGTCGCCTGGCGCAGCCGCACCGGCGCGGACCCGGACGGCGACCGGCTGGTCGCCGCTCTCACCCGCGTCCTCGCCCGCGACTGAAACACCCGATCCCTTGTCAAACGAGAGGAGTTCGACAATGTCCGAGCTGGAGACCCGGTTCAAGGAACTGGTCGCGCTGGTGGACGCCACGCCCAAGGACCAGGTGGAGGGGAGGCTCGCCGGACTGCCCGGCGGCGTCCCGGCCGCGCTGGACACCGTGTACGAGCAGCTGGCCTCGACGTTCAACCCGGCCAAGGCGGGCGGCGAGAGCGGCGTCTTCCAGTACGAGGTGGCCACCGCCGGCGGCGTCCAGGAGTACCACCTGGTGGTCGCCGACGGCGCGTGCACGGTCGGCAAGGGCACCCGGGAGGACGCCGACGTCGTCATCGGCGTCAAGGTCGTCGACATGCTGCTGATGGCCACCGGCAAGCTCTCCGGCCAGAAGGCCTTCGTCACCGGCAAGCTGAAGCTCCGCGGCAACGCGTTCTTCGGCATGAAGCAGGGCGAGTGGTTCGACTGATGGCCCAGACTCCGATGACCGGGACGCTGCACGAACGGCTGGGCGCCGCGGGCGCGCCGCTGCTGGACGCCGTCCGGGAGCACCCGTTCTTCGCCGGCCTGCGCGACGGCTCCCTGCCGGGCGGGGCGCTGCTGCACTTCGCCCGGCAGGACGCCGACTTCCTGCTCCCGGCGTACGGCCGCGCCCTGGCCCGCTGCGCCGCGCTGGCCCACGACCACGACCACGCCCTGGTGCTGACCCGGATGGCGGTCGGCACCCTGGAGGCCCGCCAGGCCATGGCCCTCGGGTACGACCTGATGGCGGGCGAACTGGCCGCCGACGGCGACGACTCCTGGCGCACCCGGCCGGCCGATCCGGCCACCCACGCGTACACCTCGTTCTTCGGGGCCGCGAGCGCCGGTTCGCTGGCCGAGGGGGTCGGGGCGCTGCTGCCCTGCTCCTGGTTCTACCTGAGCGTCGCCGACGACCTGCGCGAGCGCCACGACCCCGGCGGCCGCTACGCCTCCTGGGTCTCCGCGCTGCACCCGGGCGAGGACTACCGGGAGGTCCTGGACGGCTTCCTGGCCCTCGTCGACGACCTGGGGCGCAGCTGCTCGGCCCGGGAACTCGCCGGGCTGGAGCGGAACTTCGCGATCGCCACCCGGTACGAGTGGAGCTTCGTCGACGCGGCGCTGCGCCAACTCGACTGGCCCATCGCTTCCATGACGTCCTGACCAAAGGAGGTGGCGCGTGCGCCTCGGCATCAACATCACCAACTTCGGCTGGCCGGGCTCGCCGGAGAACATCGGCAGTACGCTCGGGCGGATCGCGCGGACCGCGGAGGAGGTCGGCTTCGACAGCCTCTGGGTGATGGACCACTTCTTCCAGACCCCGCTCAACCGCGGCCCGGCCGGCCCGTGCCCGGAGGCGTACGCCACGCTGGGCTTCGTCGCCGGGCAGACCTCGCGGATCCGCCTCGGCACCCTCGTCACCGGCGTGGTGAACCGCCACCCCGGTGTCCTGGTGAAGACGGTCAGCACCCTCGACGCGCTCTCCGGCGGCCGGATGTACTTCGGTATCGGCGCCGCCTGGTACGAGGAGGAGCAGCGCGGCCTGGGCATCCCGGTGGTCCCGCGGGCCGAGCGGTTCGAGCGGCTGGAGGAGACCGTGCGGCTCGCCAAGCACATGTGGGCGGGCAACGAGGAGCCGTTCCTCGGCAGGCACTACCGGCTGGAGGAGCCGCGCAACGAGCCCAACTCGCCGCAGCGGCCCCACCCGCCGGTGCTGATCGGCGGCCAGGGCCGGCGCAAGACCTTCGGCCTGGTCGCCCGGTACGCGGACGCCTGCAACGTCTACGAGCTGCCCGACCCCGAGCTCATCAAGGACAAGCTGGCCACGCTGCCGCCGCAGCACCCGATGCGGCGCAACGCCCACCTCAAGCCGACCGAGGTGATCCGCGAGCAGTTCGACGTCCTGCGGCAGCGCTGCGAGGAGGCCGGGCGGCCGTACGGCGAGATCGAGAAGACCACGCTCGGCACGGGCGCGCTCACCCGGACCGGCGGGGGCGGGGCCTACTCCCCGGCCGGCGCGGTCGAGCGCTTCGAGCGGCTCGCCGAGCTGGGGGTCGACCACGCCATCGTCGAGCCGCCCGACCCGTGGCGGGAGGGCGCGCTCGACGTGTGGGCGGAGGTCATTGCGGCGGTGGCGAAGATCGTTCCGGCTGGGCGCTCCTGAGCCGGGCTCCCGCTCCGGACCGCCGGGCGATCGCGGCCAGTGCGCGGTCGATCGCCCGGCGGCCCGCGGGCAGCCTCCGCAGCAGCACGCCGAGGGCGAGGAGGGCGGCGAGGGTCATGTCCGTCCTCCTCAGAACTCGCCGCTGACGGTGGCCGCCAGGTAGCCGTCGAGGTCGGGGACGTCCGGGCGCACCACGTGGCGCACCCAGGCGTCCCGCTCCGCCCCCATCGCCACCAGCTCCCAGATGCACGCGGTGGCCGCACCGGGGGCCGGCCGCCAGTCGGCCGGGTCGGCCCACGCGGAGATCCACGTCCGGGAGTGCAGGATCAGCCGGTTGGGGCTCCACCAGGCGACGACGACGTAGCAGCCGTCCTCGTCCTCGTGCAGCACGCTGAAGGCGCAGCTCAAGGCCTCCGGATACGCCTCCGGCAGGCTGCGTTCGACCGCCCGGCGGGCGGCCTCGATCACGTGGGCGGGGGGCCTCGGCCGGGTGGCCGAGATGCCGTACCGCTTGACCCGCCAGCCCCGCACCCGGTCCGGGGCGAGGGCGACCATCCGACGCGGTGCCCAGGGCACCGGCACGACTCCGACATCCATGGCCGCCACGGTAGGCGGGCGCCCTCCAGGCGGGATCGAACCGGCCTGGACGTCCGTCAGCCCGCCACCAGCCGGCCCCCAGCCCGCTCCGAGGCCCGGCCACCACCCTGGACCACGCGAACAACCACCGGACGACGATGAGGGGTTGACGACTGTGCGCAGGCTCAGTTGCGACTCGGCGGAGCTCTCCGCGGAGTACGGGATACGGATCGGGCGCTGGACGCAGTACGCCGAGTCGGCGCGGCTGCCGTTCGACGCGATGTGGTGCCTGGTGGGCCCCGGCTCGTCGAGCGCGCGGGACGGCCACCCGGAGACGGAACTGGCGGTGGTGGTCACCGGCCGGGCCGAGTTCGAGGTCGAGGGGTCCGGCACCACGGCGGCCCCGGCCGGCACCGCCGTGCTGCTCGACCCCGAGGAGCGGCACGTCATCCACAACCGCTCCGAGACGGACCCGCTGACCATCCTCAGCATCTACTGGCTGCCCGGCGCGGCGGACGGGGACCGGTCGTGACCGCCCGCCCGGTGGTGCTGCTCAGCCCGCCCCCGACCCCGAACGGCCCGCTGCACCTGGGCCACCTCTCCGGCCCCTACCTCGCGGCCGACGTCGCCGCCCGCGCCGCGCACGCCCGCGGCGAGCGGGTGCTGACCGTCTGCGGCACCGACGACCACCAGAACTACGTCGTCGCCAGGGCCGAGCAGCTCGGCCGCAAACCCGACGAGCTCGTCGACGAGTTCGGCGCGCTGATCCGCGCCTCGCTCACCGCCGCCCGGATCGAGCACGACGTCTTCACCACCCCGCGCACCGACCGCAACCACCGCGCCCGGGTGGCCCGGCTCTGCGTCG
Source organism: Kitasatospora sp. NPDC059722 (assembly GCF_042733235.1). Taxonomy (NCBI): domain Bacteria; kingdom Bacillati; phylum Actinomycetota; class Actinomycetes; order Kitasatosporales; family Streptomycetaceae; genus Kitasatospora; species Kitasatospora sp. NPDC059722. Next base: position 163,722 of record NZ_JBHWGD010000009.1, on the reverse strand, counting down.
AAATGGTCACCGCCGGGCTGCTGCCCGAGGCCGAGTGGCCGATGCTGCTCTGCGAGGACTGCGGACGCACCCTGCACCACGGCTACGTCGGCGGCGGCTGCCCGGCCTGCGGCGAGCCGATGGGCGGCGGCACCTGCGAGGCGTGCGGCGGCTTCGCCACCGCCGCGCAGCTGCGCGACCCGCGGTGCCGGTGCGGCGGCGCACCCCGCACGGTGCGCCACCGGGGGCCCGTCCTCGCCCTGGAGGACCACCGGGAGGCGCTGACCCGGATCTGGTCCGCCGCCGTGCTCCCCGCCCGGGTCCGCGCCCTGCTCACGCGGCTGCTGGACGAGGGGCTGCCGGACGTCCCGGTGAGCTACCCCACCGACTGGGGGATCGAACTGGTCGGCGGCAACCGGCTCGACGTCTGGGTCGAGATGGGCCTGTCCTACCTCGACCTGATCGGGCGCCGGCTCGACCCGGACGCCCGCCGCCTCACCGAACTCGGCGCCGCCTGGGGCGGGCTGGGCGGTCTGTGGCCGTTCCTCGGGATCGACAACGCCTTCTACTACGCCGCCGTCTTCCCCGCCCTGGCCGTCGCCGCCGGCGCGCCCTGGCGGTCCGTCCTGTCCGGCCTGGTGGTCAACGAGTTCTACCGGCTCGACGGGCTCAAGTTCTCCACCAGCCGCGACCACGCCGTCTGGGCCCACGAGCTGCTCACCACCGAGGACCCGGAGACCCTCCGGCTCTTCCTCAACTGGGACCGCCCCGCCCCCTTCCCGAGCAACTTCACCGCGGCCGGCTACGCGGCCTTCGCCGAGCACCGCCCGCCCCGGCACCCCGACCCCGGCGGGCCCCTCGCCGACGCCGACCTCGCCCGGGCCGAACAGGCCCTGCGCCCCGAGACGTTCGACCCCGCGCTCGCCGCCCGCTGCCTCCTGCCGCTCGCCGCCGGCGCTCCTGACACCCACCCCCTGGACGCCCGCGCCCGACGGCTGCTCGACGCGCTCACCGGCCGCGGCCCGGCCCCGGAACGGTAGGCGGCCGTGCGGATCTGCATCATCGGCGCGGGCCTGGCCGGCACCCTGCTCGCCTGGCGGCTGCGGCGCGGCGCACCGGGCACCGACGTGTGCCTGATCACCGCCGCCACCCCGCCCGGCGAGGCCACCGCCGCCTCCGGCGGCCTGGTCCGCGGCTTCGAGCCGGACCCGGCCGCCTGCCGGCTCGCCGCCGAGAGCCTCGCCGAACTGCGCGCCGACCCGGCCCTCGCCGCCCTCGCCGAGTACCGCGAGACCGGCTCGCTGTACCTCACCGACGACCCCCCGCCCACCGCCCTGCTGGACCTCGTCGAGGACCGGCTGCCCGGCTCGGCCGAGCAGCTGACCGCGGCCGGCGCCGCCGAACGGTACGGGATCACCGGCCCCCCGGACGCCCACTACCTCGCCGAACGGCACGCCGGCTACCTCAGCCCGGACGCGCTGCGCCACGGCCTGCTCCGCGACCTCCTCGACCACGGCGGGCGCACCGTCGCGGGCCCGGCCCTGGCCGTCGGCCCCGGTTCGGTACGGCTGCCCGGCGGCACGCTCTCCTGCGACCTCACCGTCCTGGCCGCCGGACGGCGGACCGGGCCGCTGCTGCGCCAGAGCGGCCTGGACCACCGCGAGCCCACCCGGCTGCGCGGCAAGCTCGTCCAGTACACCGTCCACCGGGCCGGCGGCCGCCGCCCGCCGTGCTTCGTCGACGGGACCACCGGGCTGTACGGGCGCCCGCACGGCCGCGGCGACGTGCTGCTCGGCGTGCCCACCGACTGCTGGGACGAGCACGCCGAACCGCTGCGCCCCCTCCCCGACCTGCGCCGGGAGACCGAACTGCTCGCCCTCCTGCGGCTGCCCGGCCTGCGGCTGGGCCGGGTGCGGCGCACCGTGGTGGCCGCCGACTGCTACAGCCCCTCGGGCCTGCTGGAGCTGCGCGCCACCACCGACCCGGCCGTCCACACCTTCACCGGCGGCAGCGGCGGCGCCGCCAAGTGCGCCCTGGCGGCCAGCCGCCGGGCCGCCCGCGACCTGCGGGCGCCGGGCTACCGCGACGACCTCGACGACCTCCTGGAGCTGTCATGACCAGCACGCTGCGGCGGGCCCTCGAAACCGTGTGCCCCGAGCGCGTGATCGACCCGCGCCACCCCCGCTACGACGCCACCCGGCAGCTCTTCAACGGCATGCACGACCGCCGCCCGCGGCTGATCGTGCTGCCCTGCGACCGCGAGGAGCTGCGCCGGGTCGTGCAGCTCGCCCGCGAGGCCGGCCTGCCGCTCGCGGTGCGCGGCGCCGGGCACAACATCGCCGGGACGGCCGGCGTGGACGACGGCGTGGTGATCGACCTGCGGCTGCTGGACCGGGTCCGGATCGACCCGCACCGCCGCACCGCCCGGGTGCAGGGCGGCGCGACCTGGGCCCAGTTCGACGCGGCCGCCTCCCGGCACGGACTGGCCGTCACCGGCGGCACGTTCGACACCACCGGCGTCGGCGGGCTGACCCTCGGCGGCGGGATCGGGCACCTGATGGGCCGCTACGGGCTCTCCTGCGACAACGTCCTGGAGTACTCGCTGGTCACGGCCGACGGCGACCGCCTGGCCGTAGACGCCGACACCGACCCCGAGCTGGACTGGGCGCTGCGCGGCGCCGGGCACAACTTCGGCGTCGTCGACGAGTTCGTGTTCCGGCTGCACCCGGTCACCACCGTCCACGGCGGCACGGTCGCCTACCCGGCGCACGAGATGACCCGGGCGGTCGAGCTGTTCCGGCGGCTCGGCACCGAAGGCCCCGACGGACTGGTCTGCATCCTGCTGCTGGAGCGGTACGGGCCCGCGCAGGAGCCCGCCGCCGTCCTGAGCGTCTGCTACAGCGGCACCGACCCCGGCTACCCCGCGCTGCTCGACAAGCAGTTGCGCGAGCCGGAGGTGCTGGACTGGCAGGTCGAGCGGCGCCCGTACCTGTCGATGCAGCAGTTCCTCGGCCGCCTGCCGTACGGGCTGCGCCACTACTGGAGCGCGCGCTGCACCGACGGGCTGCCGGACGAGCTGATCGCCGCGCTGGTCGAGCGGTTCCACGCCGGGCGCTGGCGCGGGGAGTTCAACGACACCGTCTACCTGGAGGCGTTCGGCGGGGCGGTGCGGCGGGAGCCCGAGCGGCCGTCCGCGGTGGGCTGGCGCACCGCGCGGTTCAACGTCACGGGCATGGCCATCTGGGAGGCGGCCGACGCCGACCCCGGGCGGATCGCGTGGGCCAGGTCGGTGGCGCGGGCCGCCGAGCCCTGGGGCACGTCCGGCGACGGTTACGTCAACTACCTGTCGGACCCGGAGGGTTCGGACACCGCGCGGGCCGTCCGGACGTACGGGGAGCGGGGGCACCAGCGGCTCGCGGCGCTCAAGCGGCGGCTGGACCCGGACAACGTCTTCCGCCCGGCGTTCGCCATCGCCCCGGCGACGGGGGCGTGAGGGCCGTGACCGGGGCGCGGATCGACTACAACAACCGCTTCTTCTCGGCGGACCCGGGCGGCTCGCCGGAGACCGCGGCCGCCGGGGAGTCCCCCGTCGGCCACTACCACCAGCTCGGCGACCTCGTCTGGGCCGAGTTCCGCGGCGGGAAGGTGCTCACCGGCCGCCTCGTCGGCACCTGCGGCCCCGACGGCGCGCTGCGGCTCGCCTACTGCCAGGTGCTCGCGGACGGCGGCGTGGTCGCCGGGGAGTGCACGAGCAAGCCGGAACGGCTGCCGGACGGGCGGCTGCGCCTCCGCGAGGAGTGGCGGCGGTCCGACGGCAGCAGCGGGGTCTCCCACATCGAGGAGGTCCGTGGCCGGACGGGGGGCTGACCCCGTCCGACTCGGACTCGGGGGCCGGCGCCCGCCCCCCCCCCGGGGGGGGGCCGACGCGGGAGCCCCCCCCCCGCCGCAGGGAGACCCACCCCCGGGGCGGCCCCCGGGAAATGTGTG
>NZ_JBHWGD010000009.1:154599-159746 GCF_042733235.1 Kitasatospora sp. NPDC059722 | reverse complement strand
GGGCGCGGGCGCGCGCCCGCCCCGCGACACGCCCGGGGCGCGGCGGGGGGGGGGCCCCCCCCGCCCCCGCCCGCCGCCGCCCCCCGGCCCCCCCCCCCCCCCCGCCCCCCCCCCCGTCCGCGTCACCCCTCCGACGGCCTCGCGCTCACTCCGCCTCGGGCAGGCCCGCGAACTTGGTCAGCAGCCGGGCGAAGTCGGAACGTTCCTGCACCGTCCAGCCGTCCGTGATGGTGCCGAAGTACTCCTGGCGCACCCGGTGCGAGAGGGCGGCCAGCTCCCGGCCCTCCTTCGTCAGCTCCAGGCAGATGCGCCGGCTGTCGGCCTGGGAGGCGACCCGGCGGACGTAGCCGGCCTCCACGCTCGCCGCCACCAGGCGGCTCGCCCGCGAGGGGTCGACGGCCAGGCGCTCGGCGACGAGGCCGACCGTGACCTCCTGGCCGGGGTGGTCGGGCTCCTCCTCGACCGCGTCCACCACGACGCTGTGCGACAGGTCGACGTCCCGGCCCAGCTGCGCGGTCACCAGCTTGCCCAGGGACCGCCTGGTCTGGTTGCGGCGGATCCGGACCATGGCCCGCTCGATGGCGGTCAGGGCCGGGTCCGGCGCGGCGGTGTCCGGGCGACGGGTGCTGGCGGGGGTCTCGGCGGCTCTGGTCATGGCACAAATATACGCGTTGACACGTGCAGAAGGCAGATCTATGCTCAACGCACATACTTTCTTCTGGCATCTATGTTCACGAGTCACATAGTTGCTAAAAGCATAGGGGTTGCCATGTCAACCGAGCCCGACACCACCAGCACCTCCTCCCCCGCGCCCGGCGAGGGCGCCATGCCCCACCGGCACGTGATGATCGTCTACTTCGGCCTGCTCCTCGCGATGCTGATGGCCACCCTGGACTCCTCGATCGTGGCCACCGCGCTGCCCACGATCGTCGGCGACCTCGGCGGCCTGAGCTCCATCGCCTGGGTCGGCGCGGCCTACATCCTGGCCTCCAGCGCCGTGATGCCGCTGGCCGGCAAGCTCGGCGACCTGCTGGGCCGCAAGCAGGTCTTCGTCGTCTCCACCGTCGTCTTCCTCGCCGGCTCCGCCGCCTGCGGGGCCGCCCAGACGATGGGCCAGCTGATCGCCTTCCGCGTCCTGCAGGGCATCGGCGCGGGCGGCGTGATGGCCGCCATGTTCGCCCTCACCGGGGACCTCTTCGGCCCGCGCGAGCGGGCGAAGTACCAGGGGTACTCGGCCGGCGTCTTCGCGCTGTCCGCGGTCGGCGGGCCGATCGCCGGCGGCTTCTTCGCCGAACACGTCACCTGGCGCTGGGTGTTCTACGTCAACCTGCCGATCGGCGCGGCCGCCCTCGTCCTGGTCGCCCTCTACCTGCGCGGCGCCCGCCGCCCCGAGCGGCCGCGGATCGACTACCTCGGGATGCTGCTGCTCTCCGGCGCGCTGGTGTGCCTCGTCCTGCTCACCAACTGGGCCGGCAGCACCTACGCCTGGGGCTCCCCCACCACCGTCGGCCTCGCGGTGGGCGGCGTGGCGCTGCTGGTCGGCTGGGTCGTCGTGGAGCGCTCGGCCGCCGAACCGGTCATCCCGCTCGGCCTGTTCCGCGACTCCACCTTCGACATCTGCAACGCCGTGGCCTTCGTCGGCGGGCTGACCGGCTTCGGCCTGGTCTTCTTCCTCCCGCTCTACCTGCAGATCTCCGCGGGCGCCGGCGCCACCAACTCCGGCCTCCTGCTGCTCCCGATGATGTTCGGGCTGATGCTCGCGTCCTTCGGCGTCGGCGGCGCGGTCGCCAAGTCCGGCCGCTACAAGTGGTACCCGGCCGCCAGCATGCTGGTCTCCGCCGTCGCGGCCTTCCTGATGTCCACCATGACGGCCGACACCAGCCGCTTCCTGTCCGGGCTCTACATGTTCCTGCTCGGCGTCGGGGCGGGCCTGTCCCAGCAGGTCGTCGTGGTCGCGGTGCAGAACGCCGCGCCCCGCGCGGACCTGGGCGCCGCCACCTCCACCGTCACCTTCAGCCGGATGCTCGGCACCTCCTTCGGCGTCTCGATCTTCGCGACCGTCCTCACGAGCCGCCTCACCCACGAGATCCCGACGTACGTCCCGGACGGCGCCGCGAACGGCATCGCCGCCAACGGCGGCATCTCACCCGAGGCGCTGCGCCGGCTGCCCGACACCGTCCGGCACGGCCTGGCGCAGGCCTACGCCCACGCGCTCAGCCCGGTCTTCCTGATCGCCGGGTTCGTCCTCCTCGCCGGGCTCGCCGCGGCGGTCTTCCTCAAGGACATCACGCTCGAACAGCGCGGCTGGGGCGCCGAGGAGCCGCCCGAGGCCCCCAGCGCCCCCGCCCACGCCGCCCCGCAGAGCAGCTGAGGAGCCCTGCCATGCCCCTGCTCAAAAGCTCAGCCCTGCTCAAGAAGCTCGCTCTCCTGCCGGCCGGCGCCCGCTCCAAGTGGCTGGTCCTGGTCCTGTGGCTGCTGCTCGCCGGCGTGGCCGCACCCCTCGGCGCCCAGCTGATCGGCGCCCAGAGCAACGACATCACCCAGTGGCTCCCCAGGGGCGCGGAGTCGACCAAGGCCCTGGAGACGGGGCGGGACCACTTCGGCATCGGCGACGTGCTGCCGGCCAGCATCGTCTACTCCCGCCCCGGCGGCATCACCGCCGACGACACCGGCAAGGCCGAGCGCGACCGCGCCGCCTTCGCCCGCTACGGCGGCACGCCGCCCCCGCTCTCCCCGTCCGGGGACGGCCGGGCCCTACTGCTCACCGTCCCGCTCACCATGCAGGGCGCGGACGGGTTCACCCGGCTCGTCGACGACGTCAAGGCCATCCGGCACGACGCCCACGCCGACGCCCCGGCCGGGCTCGACGTCCAGGTGACCGGCCCGGCCGGCGCCGCCGCCGACCAGTCCGCCGTTTTCGGCGGCGTCGACGGCCCGCTGCTGCTCACCACGGTCGCGGTGGTGGCGATCCTGCTGATCGTCACCTACCGCAGCCCGGTGCTCTGGCTGGTGCCGCTGCTGACCGTGGGCATCAGCTCGTCGCTGGCCAACGCCGTGGTGTACCTGCTGGTCAAGCACGCCGGCCTGGTGGTCACCGGGCAGAGCACCAGCGTCCTGACCGTCCTGGTCTTCGGCGCGGGCACCGACTACGCCCTGCTGCTGATCGCCCGCTACCGCGAGGAGCTGCGCCGCCACGAGGACCGGCACGAGGCCATGCGCAGCGCGTTGCGGCGGACGCTCCCGGCCGTCGTCGCCTCCGCGACCACCGTGACGCTGGGTCTGCTCTGCCTGCTGGCCGCGCGGATGAACTCGACCCGCGGGCTCGGCCCGGTGGCGGCGATCGGCATCGTGGTGGCCCTCGTGTCGATCACCGTGCTGCTGCCCGCGCTGCTGGTGATCCTCGGCCGCGGGCTCTTCTGGCCGTTCGTCCCGCGCCCGGTGTGGACGGGCCCGGGCGAGCCGGAGTCCGGCCCGTGGGGCCGGGTCGGCGCCGCCGTCGCCCGCCGGCCCCGCCCGGTCTGGCTGGCCAGCGCGGTGGCCCTCGCCGCGTGCGCGATCGGTGCGCTCGGCCTGCACTCCGGGCTCTCCCCGAGCGAGGCCTTCACCGGCAAGCCCGAGTCGGTGACCGGCCAGACCGTCCTCGCCGCGCACTACCCGGCCGGCTCCTCCGCGCCGCTGGACATCTACGCCGACGCGGCCAGGGCCGAACAGGTGACGGCCGCCGTCCACGGCCTGCCCGGGGTGGCCGCGGTCTCGCCCGCCCAGACCTCCGGCGACCGGCTGCGCATCCAGGCCCTGCTCAGCGATCCGCCCGGCAGCAAGGCCGCCGAGGCCACCGTCGAACACATCCGCACCGCCGTGCACGACACGGCGGACCCCGGGGCGCTGATCGGCGGCAGCACGGCCCAGAGCCTGGACGTCGCCGACACCACCACGCACGACGAGCGGCTGGTGATGCCGCTGGTGCTCGCCGTCGTCCTGCTCGTCCTGATGGTGCTCCTGCGCTCCCTGGTGGCGCCGGTGCTGCTCCTGGCGAGCGTGGTGCTGTCCTTCGGCGCGGCGCTCGGCGCCTCCGTCCTGCTCTTCCGCGCCCTCGGGCACCCGCACTCGGACGAGTCGCTGCCGCTGATGGGCTTCCTCTTCCTCGTCGCGCTGGGGGTCGACTACACGATCTTCATGATGACCAGGGCCCGCGAGGAGACCGCCCGGATCGGCCACTCCCGCGGCGTGGTGCGCGCGCTCGCCGTGACGGGCGGGGTCATCACCAGCGCCGGCCTCGTCCTGGCCGCGACGTTCGCGGCACTCGGGGTCCTTCCGTCGGTCGGCATGCTGCAACTGGGCGTCCTGGTCGCGGTGGGCGTGCTGCTGGACACCCTCGTGGTGCGCACCCTCCTGGTGCCGGCCCTCGCGCTGGACATCGGCCCGCGGCTGTGGTGGCCGGGCCGCCCGGGCCCGGCCCGGATCCCCGGCCCCCGCAGCACCGCCGCGGCGAGCACACCCGAGCCCGACGGCGTCCGCTGACGACACGGGCCCGACGGAACGGCGCCGACAGCACGTCCACGCAACACCCGCCCACACAGAACCCATCCACGCAGAACCCGTCCACTGAACGAGCGGAGAGCGAGGGAACATGACAACCGGATCCCGCCGCGACTGGATCTCCGAGGCCGAACGCGAGGCGGTGGCAGCCCAGTTGTGCGAGCAGTTCAGCCGGAGCCTGCTGACCAAGGCCGAGTTGGAGACGCGCCTGGACGACACCTTCGCGGCCGAGACCCACGAGGCGCTGCGCCACGTCACGGCCGACCTCCCGGCGGTGCGGCGCTCCGCGCCGGCCGGGGCCGCCCCACCGGCCCGGATGCGGGCGGCCCGGGGCACCCGGCGCCCGCTGCGGCTCCGGGAGCGCCACGGCACGCGGGCGCTGGTGTACTCGATCGGCCTCTGGGCCGCCGGCGGACTCCTGTTCGGCGCCGGCTGGCTGGGCTCCGGGCCGGCGCGGCTGCTGATCCTGCTGGGGCTGGCGGCGATCCTGGTCGGGGGGGGGGGGGGGGGGGGGGGGGGGGGGGGGGGGGGGGGCCGGCCCCCGGGGGCCGCCCCCGGGGGGCGCGGGCGGGGCGCGGGGGCGCCCGCGCGGGGGCGCGCGCGGCGCG
>NZ_JBHWGD010000009.1:154198-154589 GCF_042733235.1 Kitasatospora sp. NPDC059722 | reverse complement strand
CAACCCAGAACTACACTTGCATTGTCGTCGGCCGCGTCTGTTGTGTATACGACACAGCGGCTGCTGATCCTGCGGGGGCGGGCGGCGATCCTGGTCGGCGGCCGGCCGCGCAGGTCACGCCGGTGGCGGCCGGCCGACGATCCCGGGCGACGCCTCGGGGCGTTCGGCCCGAGGGAGTGGCGCACGCGCTGGTGACCGCGCTGGTGCCCGCGATGGCGACCACGATGGTGGCTGCGGCGTGACCAGGCGATGAGCAGAGTGGTGGTGGACGGGGCGTGGCGGCCCGGCCCCCCCCCCCCGCGTTGCGGGGCCCCCGGGGCCCCCGGGCCCCGCCCGTGCGGGGGCACGGGCCCCCCGGCCCCACGGGCCCCGGGCCCCCCGGCGCCCGGCC
>NZ_JBHWGD010000009.1:138933-154188 GCF_042733235.1 Kitasatospora sp. NPDC059722 | reverse complement strand
GCGGGCCCCCGCCGCGCCCCCACGGGGCGCGGCGCGGGCCCGCCCCGCGCCGCCCCGGGTGGTGGGTGCGCCGCCGCCCCCGGCCGCCCCCCCACCACCGTCGTTCCGGGGCCACGGGCGCCCCGGGGCCAGGACGTTCCGGGGCCACGGCGCCCCGGGCCCCAGGCGCCCCGGGCCCACGGCGTCCCGGCCCCAAGGCCTCCCGCGGCGGCTCAGCCCGCGGGCGGCACGTCCGCCGAGAGCATCTGCAGTCGTCGCATGGCCGCGGCGCCGAAGAGCCCCTGACCCGCGTCCCGCGCACCCGCCAGGAACGGGCGCAGCGCGCCCTCTGTCCGCGGGGCGAGCCCGTCCGCGTGCAGCCGGCGGACCACGGCGTCGAACTCCCCGTCGTACTGCACCGCCCACACGAGGTGCTCGTCCTTGACGAAGGCCACCGAGGCGATCAAGGGGTCCCCGTCCTCGGCCGGCTTGCGCAGCACCTCGCCCTGCACCCGCTCGAAGACGGCGCCGATCTCGTCCTCGTCGGCGCCCGGCGCGATCCGCTGGGTCCACGCCGCCAGCTGCGCCGAGCGCTCCTCGCGGAACTCCTGGAACACGCAGGTCATCAGCGCGTTCTGGAAGTACTGCTGGAAGCCCTCCACGGTCTCGGTGTCGCGCGGCACCTGGAGGTACGGGCCGAGCTTGCGCTCCGCCTCCTTGACCCCCTGCTGGCCGCCCATGTGCCGGCCGATCTGCCGCAGGTCCCCCTCGAACTGGACGACGCGGGTCATGAGTTCGCCCTCGATGAAGAGCCCGGTCGAGACGTTGCGACCGGCCGACCGCCCCTCCTCGTCCCGGTACTCCGCCGAGTCGGCCCGGCGGAAGCTCCCCTCGGCGAAGATCTCCGCGATCTCCTCCTCGTGTCCGAGCCGAACCTTGTAACCGATCGCGATGAATGCCATGGCCGCGCCTCCGGGTTGCTGGGATGGTCCGGGCCGCATGATGCCCGCGCGCGGTCCACGCCGGATCGAGGACCGCTGGGAGGGCCCGGCGGCGGAACGCATCGGCCGGTCACGAACTCCGCCGAGCTGACTCGCCGTCAAGAATCTTCAGTGATCCTCCAGTTGTCCCGGAGGTCCGATCGCCACGATGGGGCGTCGATCCACCTCGAAGGCCCACGGATGGAGAAGGCATGCCCAAGTCGGACCGCACGCTGATCGTCGCGCGGATGGACCCCGCCGACGCGCCGGAGGTCGCCCGGATCTTCGCCGAGTCGGACGCCACCGAGCTGCCGCACCTGATCGGCGCCACCCGGCGCACCCTGTTCCGCTTCCACGACCTGTACTTCCACCTCGTCGAGTCGCAGGCGGACATCACCCCCGACCTCTACAAGGCCCGCAGCCACCCGCTGTACCAGGAGATCCACGACCGGCTGGCGGAGTACATGCGGCCGTACGACCCGGCGTGGGCCGAGCCCAAGGACGCGATGGCCCAGCCGTTCTACACCTGGCAGCGCGGCTGAGATGGAGGCCCTGCGCATCCTGCTGCCGGTCGCCCTGCTGGGCAACGGGCTCGCCGCGGGCGGGCTGATGATCGCCGTGCTGGGCGGCGCCCCGCTGCTGCTGTCGCTCCCGACCGAGCGGTACGTCATCACCCACCAGTTCATGGTCACCCGGTTCGATCCGTTCATGCCGGCCTGCATGGTGGCCGCGCTGATCTGCGACGTCGGACTCGCCCTCGTGACCGGCACCGCCCTGACCGCGGCGCTCTTCGGGCTCTGCGCGCTGCTGCTGGTGGGCGCCATGGTGGTCTCGCTCGCCAAGAACGTCCCGATCAACCGGTGGATCGCCACCGTGGACCCGCAGGCGCTGCCGGACAACTGGACGGAGATCGACCCGAGGGTCCGGTGGAGCAACTGGAACCGGGTCCGTACCGCGCTGGTCCTGGCCGCGCTCGCGGTGCTCGTCCTGAACACCGGCCTGCTCCTGCACGCCAACTGACGCACGATCGATTCGAAGAGGATCCCCATGAGCGTTGACACGGTGACCGGCGGCCCGCCCGACGCGCGGTCGCTGCCCGCCCCGGTCCGGCTGATCCTGCTCACCAACGGCCGGCGGATCAGCGAAGTCCTGCACGTGGTCGCCGAGTTGCGGATCGCCGACCTGCTGGCCGACCACCCGCGGACGGTGGCCGAGTTGGCCGGGCTCACCGACAGCCACGAGGAGTCGCTCTACCGCGTGCTGCGCTGCGCCGCCGCCTTCGGGCTGGTGACGGAGGAGGAGGACCGCCGCTTCGCGGAGAACGAGCTCACCGTCGGCCTGCGCAGCGACATCCCGTTCGGGGTGCGCGACCTGGTGCTCTACAACGGCTCCGAGTCGGTGCGCCGCCCGTACGGCGAGATCCTGCACACCGTGCGCACGGGCCGCCCGGCGTTCGAGCACGTCTTCGGGCGCCCGTTCTTCGCCGGGGACGGCGCCGCGGACACCGGCACCACGGACACCGGCGCTACCCAGGACACCGGCGCCGCCCAGGACGACGTTGCCGCCGGGGAAGGCACCGAACCCGTCGGCACCGGCGCCCTGTTCGACCGTGCGATGACGCAGATGAGCCGGTCCACCACGCACCTGTTCACCTCCCAGTACGACTTCACCCGCTTCTCGCGGATCGCCGACATCGGCGGCGGCCAGGGCTTCTTCCTGAGCGCCGTCCTGAACGCCGTGCCCGGCGCCACCGGGGTCCTCCTGGACCGGCCGCACGTCGTCAAGGACGCCGCACACCACCTGGCCGAGGCGGGGGTCGGGGAGCGCGTCTCGATTGTCCCCGGCAGCTTCTTCCACCCGCTGCCCGCCGACTGCGACGCCTACCTCCTCAAGCAGGTGCTGCACGACTGGGACGACGAGCACGCCGTGCGCATCCTGCGGGGCGTCCGCGACGCGCTCGGCGACCGCGCCGAGGGCCGGCTGCTGGTCCTCGACCACGTGGTGGCCGGTCCCAACGAGTGGGACCAGGGCAAGTTCCTGGACGTCGACATGATGCTCCGCTTCGGCGGCCGCGAGCGCACCCTCCGCGAGTGGCAGGACCTGCTGACCGCCGCGGACTTCGCCCTCGCCAACCGTCCCGCCACCGGCCGCTGGGCGGTCCTCGAAGCCCGGCCCCTCCCCCGGGCCCGGTCCGGCCGGGCGGCCTGAGCGGCCCCGGCACCCCGTACCGACGACACACCCGACACCAAGAGATGAGGCACCCGAGCGTCATGAGCATCGATCTGACCGGCAAGCGGATCCTGGTCACCGGCGGCAGCCGCGGCATCGGCCGCGGCATCGTCCTCGCGCTGGCCCGGGCCGGCGCCCGGACCGTCGCCTGCTACCGCACCGAGAGCCCGGCCGTGGAGAGCCTGCGCGGGGAGCTGGCCGCCACCGGCGGCGAGCACCACCTCGTCCAGGCCGACGTGAGCGTGCCGGAGGACGTCGAGCGGCTGGTCTCCACCGCGAAGGAGCGCTTCGGCGCGCTGGACGTCGTGGTCAACAACGCCGGCGTGATCAGCCACGTCCCCTTCCCCGAGCTGCCGCTGGAGGAGTGGCGGCGGGTGCTGGACACCAACCTCACCGCCCCGTTCCTGGTGATCCAGAAGTCGCTGCCGCTGCTGTCGGCCGGCTCCTCGGTGATCACCGTGGGCTCGCGGGCCGCGGTGATCGGCATCCCGCTGCGCGCCCACTACACCGCGTCCAAGGCCGGCCTCATCGGCCTGACCCGCTCGCTGATGAAGGAGCTCGGCCCGAAGGGCATCCGGGTCAACCTGGTCGCCCCGGGCGTCATCGAGACCGAGGAGTTCGAGACCGCGCCGCCGGAGGAGGTGGCCCGGGTCAAGTCCCGCTACCAGGGCCTGACCGGCCTCGGCCGGCTCGGCACCCCGGACGAGATCGCCGGCGCGGTGCTCTTCCTGTCCAGCGACCTCTCCGCGTACGTGACCGGCGAGACCATCCACGTGGACGGGGGGATCTGAGCCGTGGCCGAGCGATCCAAGGTCTTCCGGGTGCTGCTGCGCGCCGAGATCAAGCCCGAGCTGGAGCAGGACTTCGAGCGCACCTGGCTGGAGATCGGGTCCACCGTGACCGACCACCCCGCCAACCTCGGCCAGTGGCTGATGCGCAGCGAGGAGGAGGACGGCCTCTACTTCATCGTCAGCGACTGGGTGGACGAGCCGAGGTTCCGGGAGTTCGAGTCGAGCGACCAGCACCTGGACCACCGCAAGCGGCTGCACCCGTTCCGGTCCGGCGGCGCCATGTGGACCACCACGGTCCTGCACGCCCTGGAGAAGCGGTGACCACCGGCCGGACACCGACCACGGGACGGGTGAGGATCATGCTCTTCTGCCAAGTCCCCTCCGGTGAGCAGGAGTCGGCGATCGAGGAGGCCTACCACCGGATCAGCGGCGACCTGGCCGGCACCCCCGGCCTGCTCGGCAACGAGCTCCTCCGCTCGCTGATCGACGACGGCGCGTTCGCCGTGATGAGCGAGTGGGAGAGCGCCGAGGCCTTCAAGCGCTGGGACGAGGGGCCCGACCACAAGGGCCAGACCTCGCCGCTGCGCCCGTACCAGGACGCCGCCCGCTCCCGCCCCTGGGAGATGTACACCGTCCGGGCCGCCTACTGAGGGCCCGTCACCGGGCGCCCACCGGCACCGCGGACCCTCCCCGTCCGCGGTGCCGTACGCCGTTGTGCACCGGACACTGTTGCGCGCCGGCCGCCGTTGTGCACCGGACACTGTTGCGCGCCGGCCGCCCGGACACCCGTTCCCCTCCACCGCGCCGCCGCCGAAGGGAAGTGCCATGTCTCCACCGGCCGACGGGTGCCGGGCCCGGCGCATCGCCTCGGCGGCGGTCCGCACGCTCGCCCTGGCCCTGCGCATCACGGGCGGCCTCTACGGCCCGTTCGACCCGGGCGGGCACCTCTCCCCGCCGCCGGACGGCAGCGCGCGGCGGCCGCCGGACAACGGCCGGCTCAGCCGGGCCGAAAAACGGTTGTGGGAAGAGCTCGTGGAACGGCTCCGCTGACCGCGCACGGACACCCGCGGGCAAAACCGCGGGCGAACCCGCGAGTAGGAATTCCGGCGGCCCGCGGCCGTGGAAAACGAATCCGGAAAAATCCGCCGAACATTTGGATTCGGCCAGCACAGCACTGGACATGCACGAGCAGGCGGTGGAATTGTCTGCTGCCGAGCCCAGCGGCCGCCGAAGGAGCACCGATGTCCGACCTCGCAGAGCCTCGAATCATCGCCTGGGCCGGAGCCGACGAACGGGCGGAGGAAACGGCGCGGACCGAACTCGCCGACCGGCTGGCAGCCGCCGCCCCGGACGGCCCGGACGCCCCCGACCGCCCCGACACCCCCGACGGCCCGGGCAGGATCGACGGGATCGCCGACGACGCGGCCCGGCGCCTCGCCGACATCCCGCCCGCCCACCGGGCGGTGCGCGGAGCACTCGTGGCCTCCTCCGTCCGGGAGGCCGCCGAGCTCCTGCGGACGGACCGCGCGCTGCGCCGGGACACCCGTCGGCAGCCGCCCCGGCCGGTCGGCCTGCTCTTCCCCGGCCACGGCTCGCAGCACCCCCGGATGGGTGCCGGGCTCTACGGCCACGACGCCGCGTTCAGCGCCGCGATGGACGACTTCTTCACCGCCGTCGGCCCCACCGGCCCGATGCTGCGCGAGGCCTGGCTGGCCGAGGACCCCGAACGCCGGATCGACGAGGGGGAGCTCGGCCAGCCGCTGCTGTACGCGGTGGGGCACGCGCTCGCCCGGATGCTGGCCGGCTGGGGCCTGCGGCCCGCGGCCGTGCTCGGCCACAGCGTGGGCGAGCTGGTGGCCGCGACCGTCGCCGGGGTGCTCCGGCCGCGCGACGGCGCCCGGCTGATGGCCGCCCGCTCCCACACGTACGCGCCGGTGGTCCCCGGCGGGCTGGTCACGGTCGCCGCCTCGGCGCGCGAGCTCGCCCCGTTCGCCGTGGGCGACGTGAGCGTCGCGGTCGTCAACGGCCCCCGCCAGACCGCCCTCGGCGCCCCGGCGGCGGCACTGGCGGCACTGGAGCACGACCTGCGGCTGGCCGGCTTCGTGGCCCGCCGGACGAGGATCCGCCAGCCCTTCCACACCCCGCACGCCGTGCCCGCCGCCGAGCTGTTCGAACCGGCCTTCGCCGCGGTCGCCCTGCGGCCGCCCGAGCTGCCGGTGTACTCCTCCGCGACCGCCGCCCCGGTCCGCCCCCACGAGGCGCTCCGTCCGCGCTTCTGGGCCCGGCAGATGTCGGATCCGGTGCTCTTCGGCCCGGCCCTGGACCGCCTGCTCGCCGACCACCGCCTGCTGCTGGTCGAGGCCGGCCCCGGCCAGGCCCTGACCGCGCTCGCGCTGCGCCACCCCGCCGTGACCGCCGGCCGCAGCGCGGCCGTCGGCCTGCTTCCCGCCCGCCCCGGCGGCGACGGCTCCCGGAACGGGCGGGCCGACCGCGAGGCCGCCCTCCGGGCCGCGGCCCGGATCTGGGTGGAAGGCCACCAGCTGGACCGGACCGCGCCGAACTGAAACGCGTCCTGGTCCCGGCTCCGAGGGGATTCCCCCGAATTCCCCCGGAGTCCCCGGATTTCCCGGGAAAACCAAAACCCTCACCACATGAAAACAGGGGGAGCAATGGATTATTCGGTACTCGGGACCCTCGCCGCCCGGGACGGTGAAATCGACCGGACGCCCAGTGCCCCGAAACTCCGAAGGGTGTTGGCCACCCTGCTGCTGAGAGCCAACAAGCTGGTGCTGGCCGAAACGCTGGCCGAGGAACTCTGGCAGGACAATCCGCCGACCAGTGCGACCGCCACCCTGCAGACCTACATCTACCAGCTCCGCAAGTCGTTCGGGAGCGACGGCCGCGACCGCGAGAGCATCATCCGGACGCGGACCGAGCCCTCCGGCTACGTCCTGTCCGCCGATCCCGACCACCTCGACCTGGTGCGCTTCCAGGCCCTGGTGCGCGAGGGCCGGCACGCGCTGGAGACGAACCGGCCGGAGCGGGCGTCCGAGGTGCTCCACCAGGCGCTCGACCTGTGGCAGGGGCCGGTCTTCGGCGGCGTCGTGTGCGGGCCGGTCCTGCAGTGCCACGCGACCTTCCTGGAGGAGGAACGGATGAACGCCCTGGAGATGCGGATAGACGCGGACCTGCGGCTCGGCCTGCACCGCGAGCTGGTCTCCGAGCTCAAGACGCTCGTGGTGGCCCACCCGCTGCACGAGTGGTTCCACAGCCGCCTCATGATGGCGCTCCACTCCTCGTCCCGGCAGGGCGAGGCGCTCGACGTGTACCAGTCCTACCGCCGGCGGCTGCGCGACGAGCTGGGCCTCGAACCCGGCCTGGCGATGCAGCGCGCCCAGCAGGACATTCTCAACAGCACTTTGCAGCCGACCTTCTGACGTAACGTCATTCCGATGCGCTGATCGGCCGACGGCGGTCGGCGACCGGCCAGGGCACTCCGCCGGAGCCCCGGCCGGCCGGTTCCCGTCCACGGGTCGGTCCGGGCCGCTACGGCCTCCGCCCCACGGCGAGCGCAGCGTCACGGCCCGCGACGGAGGCAGCGTCACGGCCCGCGACGTGCTCGCGGATCACCCGCACGATCGAGGCCAGGTCGGTGCCGGGCCCGAACACCCCGCCCACTCCCTGGGCCCGCAGCTCGTCGGCGTCCTCGGCCGGGACGATCCCGCCCAGGAGCACCAGCACGTCCTCCAGGCCCAGCGCGGACAGCCCCTCCAGCACCGGTGGCACCAGCGCGAGGTGGTTCCCGGAGAGGCTGGACAGCCCGAGCACGTCGGCGTCCTCGGCCAGCACGGCCTGCACGATCTGCTCCGGCAGCTGGTTGCCGAGGTACACCACTTCCATCCCGTGCTGCACCAGGTGGCGGCTGACCACCATGACGCCGCGGTAGTGCGAGTCGAGGCCGGGTTTGGCCATCACCACGCGGATGCGCTCCATCCGTGCTTCCTCCTCTTGGGTCGAGCCGACGTCCGGTCAGATGAGCGGCTGGTGCCAGCCGCCGTGCAGGCTGCGGAAGACGTCGCAGCACTCGCCGAGCGTCGCCCCGGCCCGTGCCGCGTCGAGCAGTCCCGGCATGGTGTTGCGGCCCGCGACGGCCGCCGCGCGCACCCGCTCCAGCGCCGTGCGCACCCGCCCGGCGTCCCGGGCCGCCCGCACGCGGGCCAGGCGGCGGCGCTGCGCCTCGATGGTGGCCGGCACCCGGAACGGTTCGATCCGCAGCGGCTCGTCCTCGTCCCGGAAGCGGTTGACGCCGACGACGGTCCGGCTGCCGTCGTCGAGCTCCAGCTGCCGGTCGTACGCGCGGCCGGTCAGCTGCTTGTGCACCCAGCCCTGGTCGACGGCCGCGACCAGGCCGCCCATCGCGTCGATCCGGTCCAGGAGGACGCCGACCCGGCGCTCGATCTCGTCGGTCAGGTGCTCGACGTAGTAGCTGCCCGCCAGCGGATCGGCGGTCCGGTCGACGCCCGTCTCGTGGCGCAGGATCAGCTGCGTGTGCAGCGCGGTGAGCGCCGCCTGTTCCGAGGGGATGGACAGCGCCTCGTCGTAGGCGCTGACGTGCAGCGACTGCGCGCCGCCCAGCACCGCCGCGAGGGCCTGGTACGCGGCCCGGGTGATGTTGTTGAGCGGCTGACGCGCCGTCAGTGCGGAGCCGGCGGTCTGGACGTGGTAGCGGAGCATCAGGCTGCGGGGGTCCGCCGCCTTCAGCCGCTCCTCGAAGACCCTGGCGTAGACCCGGCGGGCGGCACGGTACTTGGCGACCTCCTCGAAGAAGTCGCTGTCCGCGCTGAAGAAGGCGGTGAGCCGGCCGGCGAAGGAGTCCACGGGGTGGCCCCGGCGGACCATCTCCTCGGCCGTCGCGACGGCGTGGGCCACGACCAGCGCGACCTCGTGCACCGCGTCGGCGCCCGCCTCGCGGTAGTTGTAGCCGGTGTAGCTGATCGCGTTCCAGCGCGGCACCTGCTGGAGGCAGAACTCCACGACGTCCGTCGACAGTCGGAAGGAGAACGCGGGCTCGAGCACGCTCGGCGCGGTGAGCACCACCGTCTCCATCATGAAGTCGTTCTGCAGCGTGCCGCGCAGGTCAGCGAAGGCGTACCCGCGCCGCTCGGCGGCGGCCAGGTAGAAGGCGAGCACCGCCCCGGCCGCGACCGGGTGGGAGAGCACCAGCGAGACGCTCACCCGGTCGAGCGGGATCCCGTCGTACAGGGCGAGCATGTCCTCGACGCCGTCGATCGCGACCCCGCCCTGGCCGGCGTCCGCGCGGGCGATCGGCTCGTCGCTGTCGTAGCCGCGGTTGGTCGGGAAGTCGAAGACGGTGTTGACCGCGGTGGCCCCGGAGTCCAGCAGCATGCGCAGCCGCCGGTTGGTGTGGTCCGCGGTGCTGTACCCGGCCAACTGGCGTACCGCCCATGGCCGTTCACGGTACATCCCGGCCCGGGTGCCACGGGTGAACGGAGCCCGGCCCGGCAGCTCGGCGGCGCGCTCGCCGGGCAGGTCCCCGGGGCCGTAGCAGGGCTTGACCGGCAGCCCGGACTCGGTGAAGACCGGTTCGGCGACGTCGGGTCCGGCGACGTCGAATCCGGTGGAAGCGGGCTCGGTGGAAGCGGGTCCGGTGGAAGCGGGTTCCGTCACGGCAGTCTCACCACCTGCGCGGCGAAGGTGAGTCCGGCCCCGAAGCCGATCAGCAGCGCGAGCGAGCCGGACTCGACCCGGCCGGTGGTGAGCAGCCGCTCGATCGCCAGCGGGATGGAGGCCGAGCTGGTGTTGCCGGCCGTCTCGATGTCGTCGGCCACCACCACGTGGCCGGGCAGCCCGAGTTCGCCGACCAGCACGTCGGTGATCCGCATGTTCGCCTGGTGCGGGACGAAGGCGGCCAGGTCCGCGAAGGTGATCCCGGCCTCGGCCACCGCCCTGCGGGCGACGGCCACCATCTCGTCCACCACCCAGCGGAAGACCCGGCGGCCGTCCATCCGCATGACCGGCACCGGCGCGGCCGGGTCGCGCAGGCGGTCGCCCCAGGAGCCGCTCATCACGACGGCGTCCAGCTGCCGCCCGTCGGCGCCCCAGACCACCGGGCCGACGCCCGGTTCGGCGGAAGGGCCGAGCACGACCGCGCCGGCCCCGTCGGCCAGCAGGAAGGCGATCTGCCGGTCCGCCGGGTCGACCAGGTCGGTCAGCCGCTCCACGCCGACCACCAGGGCGTGGTCGGCGGTGCCGGTCCTGATCATCGCCGCGGCGGTCTCGATCGCGTAGCAGAAGCCGGCGCAGGCCGCGTTGAGGTCGAAGGCGGCCGCGCCGACCGCGCCGGCCCGGGTCGCGACGTCCACCGCGAGCGGCGGCAGCGAGACCAGGTTGGTGGTGCTCGCCGCGATGACCAGGCCGATGTCGCGCGGGTCCACGCCGGCCGCGGCGATCGCCTTCGCGGCCGCCGCCGCGCCCATCACCGCGAGCGTCTCCTCCGGTTCGGCGAAGCGGCGCAGCCGGATGCCGGAGCGCGACTCGATCCACTCCTCGGTCGAGTCGATCGCCTCGCACACCTCCCGGTTGTCCACCACCCGGCGCGGCCGGTAGTCGCCGACCCCGATGATCCGGCCGTACCTCGGCCCGGCCCGGCCTCCCGCCCTCAACACACCACTCAGCTCCTCTCGGCACAGCCATCCGTGGAGGGATCGTCGCCGGTGGCCCTCCACGGTGCATCGAGCACGTCTGAAGCGGCCGGGGCCGTTCAGGGTCCTTCTAGGACGGTCCGAGCGCACCTTGCCAAGGTGAGCGGCAAGAGCCCGCGAGCCGCGAGGAGGCACGAACGTGAACGACCTGGTCAACCACGGTCTGGGGCTGGTGGCCCTGCTGGGCAGCGGCATCGTCTCCGGGGTCTTCTTCGCCGTGGCCATCAGTGTCATCCCCACGGCCATGGCGCTCTCCGTCGACCGGTACGTGGAGATCCACAAGCTGCTGGGGCGCCACTACGACCCCACCATGCCGATCATCGTGATCTCCGCGGGGCTGGCCGACTTCGCGCTGGGCGGCACGGCCGACCGGGCCTGGATCCGGGTGCTCACCGTTCTGGCCGGCCTCGCGCTGGCCGGCGTGGCGGTGGTCTCCCGGGCCTGCAACGTGCCGATCAACCGCCAGGTCAAGCTGGTCGAGTCGGGTGCCGTGCCGGAGGGCTGGCGCGATCCGCGGCCGCTGTGGCGGGACTGGCACCACCTGCGGACGGCGCTGGCCATGGTCGCCCTCGTGGGCAACGCGGTCGCGGTCACCTGGGGGGCCTGAACCGATGGAATCCCGCTACCGCCGCTCCCTCGCGCTCGGCCGCTACCGGCCCGCCGTCCCGCTGGACCTGCCCGACCGCACCTGGCCCTCGCGCCGGATCACCCGGGCGCCGCGCTGGCTCTCCACCGATCTGCGCGACGGCAACCAGGCGCTGATCGACCCGATGTCACCGGCCCGCAAGCGCCGGATGTTCGACCTGCTGGTCGCGCTGGGCTACCGGGAGATCGAGGTCGGCTTCCCGGCCTCCGGGCAGGCCGACTACGACTTCGTCCGCTCGATCATCGAGCAGGACGCCATCCCCGACCACGTGACCGTCTCGGTGCTCACCCAGGCGCGGGACGACCTCATCGGGCGGACCGTCGAGTCGCTGGCCGGCGCCCGGCGCGCGACCGTGCACCTCTACAACGCGACCGCGCCGCTCTTCCGCCGGGTGGTCTTCGGCGTCGACCGCGACCAGTGCCGGGCGATCGCCGAGCAGGGCACCCGTCTGGTCCTCGAACACGCCGGAAAGCTGCTCGGCGACGCGACCGAACTCGGCTACGAGTACAGCCCGGAGATCTTCACCGACACCGAGCCGGAGTTCGCACTGGAGGTCTGCGAGGCGGTGGCGGACGTCTGGCAGCCCGACGAGGGACGCGAGCTGATCCTCAACCTCCCGGCGACGGTGGAGCGTTCGACGCCCAACGACTACGCCGACCGGATCGAGTGGATGTCCAGGAACCTGACGAGGCGTCAGCACATCTGCCTGTCCGTCCACCCGCACAACGACCGCGGCACCGCCGTCGCCGCCGCCGAGCTCGCCGTCATGGCCGGCGCCGACCGCGTCGAGGGCTGCCTGTTCGGCCAGGGCGAGCGCACCGGCAACGTCGACCTCGTCACCCTGGCCATGAACCTCTACACCCAGGGCGTCGACCCCGGCATCGACCTCTCCGACATCGACGCGGTCCGCCGCACCGCCGAGCACTGCACCCGGCTGGAGGTGCACCCGCGCCACCCGTACGCCGGCGACCTCGTCTACACCTCCTTCTCCGGCTCCCACCAGGACGCCATCAAGAAGGGCTTCGAGGCGATGGCCGCCGAGGCCGAGGCGCTCGGCCGGCCGGTGGACGAGGTGCCGTGGGCCGTGCCCTATCTGCCCGTCGACCCCCGGGACGTCGGGCGCGGCTACGACGCCGTGATCCGCGTCAACTCCCAGTCCGGCAAGGGCGGGGTCGCCTACGTGCTGCGGACCGGGCACGGGCTCGACCTGCCGCGCCGCCTGCAGATCGAGTTCGCCAAGGCCGTCCAGGCCCGCACCGACGACCTCGGCGGCGAGGTCGCGCCCGAGGAGATCTGGCGGCTCTTCCGCGCCGAGTACCTCACCGAGCGCGCACCACTGGCCCTGCTCAGCCACAACACCGCCACCGGCGACGACGGCCGCGACACGCTCACCGCGGCCGTCCGCCTCGACGGCGCGATCCACCGGCTGCACGGCACCGGCAACGGGCCGATCGACGCCTTCGCCGACGCGCTCGCCGGGATCGGCGTGGACCTCCACGTGCTCGACTTCCGCGAACACGCGCTCGCCGCCGGCAGCAACGCCCGCGCCGTCGCGTACGTGGAGTGCGCCCTGCACGGCCGGACGGTGTGGGGCGTGGGCATCGCCACCGGGATCGTCCGCGCCTCGCTCGCCGCCGCCGTCAGCGCCGTCAACCGCGCCGGCGCCGCCACCCCCGCCGCCACCACCCCCGGCCAGGAGGCCTGACGTGCTCACCAGCCGCTTCCCCGCCCACGACCCCGATCCGGTGCAGCTCCTCGACCCGGCCGGCCGCCGGGTCGCCCACCCCGACCACGAGCTCGACCTCACCCCCGAGGAGTACCGGGCGCTCTACCGCGACATGCTGCTGGTGCGCCGGATCGACACCGAGGCCACCGTCCTCCAGCGCCAGGGCGAACTCGGCCTGTGGGCCTCGCTCCTCGGCCAGGAGGCCGCCCAGATCGGCGCCGGACGGGCACTGCGCCCGCAGGACTTCGTATTCTCCAGCTACCGCGAGCACGGCGTCGCCTGGTGCCGGGGCATCCCCCCGATCGACCTCCTCGGGTTCTGGCGCGGCACCGCCCACGGCAGTTGGGACCCGTACCGGGCCGGCATGGCCAACTACCAGGTGGTGGTGGGCGGCCACGCCCTGCACGGCGTCGGCTACGGCATGGGCCTGCGGCTCGACGGCGCCGACGGCGCGGTGCTGGTCTGCTTCGGCGACGGCGCGACCAGCCAGGGCGACGTCCACGAGGCCTTCACCTACGCGGCCGTGTTCGACGCCCCGGTGGTCTTCTACTGCCAGAACAACCACTGGGCGATCTCCGAGCCGCTCTCCCGGCAGACCCGCGTCCCGCTGTACCGGCGCGCCCACGGCTACGGCTTCCCCGGCGTCCGGGTGGACGGCAACGACGTGCTCGCCACGCTCGCGGTGACGGACGCGGCCCTGGAGCACGCCAGGTCCGGCTCGGGACCGGTGCTGATCGAGGCCGTCACCTACCGGATGGCCCCGCACACCACCTCCGACGACGCCACCCGCTACCGCTCCCCCGACGAGGTCGCCGAGTGGGTCGCACGGGATCCGATCACCCGCCTGCGGGCCTACCTGGAGCACGAGCGGTTCGCCGACCCCGCGTTCTTCACCGCCCTCGACGAGGAGGCCGACCGGCTGGCCGTCCGGCTGCGCACCGAGTGCCGCGCCCTGCCCGACCCCGGGCCGACGGCCGTGTTCGACCACGTCTACGCCGGACCGCACCCGCTGATCGACGCCGGGCGCGCCCGCCTCACCGAGTTCCTCGACCAGTTCACGGACGGACCGGAAGGGACGCGCACATGGAGCTGACCCTCGCCAAGGCCCTCAACGCCGGCCTCCGCAGGGCCATGGAGGCCGACCGCAGGGTGGTCCTGCTCGGCGAGGACGTCGGCCGCCTCGGCGGCGTCTTCCGGATCACCGACGGGCTGCACAAGGACTTCGGCGGCGACCGCGTGATCGACACCCCGCTCGCCGAGTCGGGGATCGTCGGCACCGCCATCGGCCTCGCCTTCCGCGGCTACCGGCCGGTCTGCGAGATCCAGTTCGACGGCTTCGTCTACCCCGCGTACGACCAGATCGTGGCCCAGCTCGCCAAGCTCCGCGCTCGCACCGGCGGCCGGGTGGCCATGCCGGTCGTCGTGCGGATCCCGTTCGGCGGCGGGATCGGCGCGGTGGAGCACCACAGCGAGTCGCCGGAGGCGTACTTCGCCCACACCGCGGGGCTGCGGGTGGTCACCTGCGCCCGGCCCGCCGACGCGTACTGGATGATCCAGCAGGCGGTGGCCTGCGACGACCCGGTGATCTTCTTCGAGCCCAAGCGCCGCTACTGGGACAAGGGCGAGGTCGACCCGGCGGCCGGCGCGCCGCTGCCGCTCCACTCGGCCGAGGTGGTCCGCCCGGGCACCGACCTCACCCTCGTGGGGTACGGGCCGACGGTCCGGCTCTGCCTGGAGGCCGCCGGGGCCGCCGCCGCGGAGGGCCGCAGCCTGGAGGTGGTCGACCTGCGCTCGCTCTCGCCGCTGGACGTGCCCACCGTCCGGGACTCGGTCGTGCGGACCGGGCGGCTGGTCACCGTCCACGAGGCGCCCGGCCAGCTGGGCGTGGCCGCCGAGCTCGCCTGCCGGATCACCGAGGCGTGCTTCTACTCCCTCCAGGCGCCCGCGCTGCGGGTGACCGGCTTCGACACCCCGTACCCGCCGTCCCGCCTGGAGGACGTCTACCTGCCGGACCTGGAGCGGGTGATGGACTGCGTGGAGCAGTCGCTGTCGCACTGAACGGGCGCGCGTGCGCCGAGGGGGGGGGGGGGGTGCGGGAGCACACGGGCCCCACGCAGCGGGAGAAAAAAAAAAAACAAAAAAAACCAAAAAACAAAATTAAGTAGAGGTGGTGTGTTTTTTA
>NZ_JBHWGD010000009.1:131685-138923 GCF_042733235.1 Kitasatospora sp. NPDC059722 | reverse complement strand
GCGCCCCCGGGGGGGGGTGCGGGGCGGGGGGGGCGCGCGCGTCCCCCCGCCCGGGGGGGGGGGGGGGCGCCCCGGGCCCGCCCCCCCCCCCCCCCCCCCCCACCTCGGTGTGAGTTCACGTCAGATCTGCGCCCAGACCCGGGCGTTGAGGTCGCGGTACTGCTCCCGCCAGCCGGGCAGTGCCCCGGCCATCTGCTCCGCGAACGCCGGCGGCAGCGCGGCGATCAGCGCGTCCACCACCACCGGGTCCACGTCCTCCTCGGTCCAGGTCGAGACGAGCCACCGCGGCGGCTCACCCGCCCCGGGGCCGCCCTGGCCGGCCCGGCCCGGGCCACCACCGGGGCCGCCCTTGCCCGGACCGGCGCCTGGACCAGCGCCAGGACCGGCGCCAGGACCGCCCTTGCCCTGGCCGCCGGCCAGTTCCTCGGGGCGGATCCGGTCCACCAGCACCGGCACGATGTGCTTCTCCTCCCGGTCCAGGTGCCGGCCCAGCAGCCCGGCGAGCCGCTCGGTGGCGGCCCGCGCCGTGGCGACGGCCTCGGGCGTCGTCAGGTCGGCCATCAGCCGGCCGATCTCCTTGAGCCGCGCGTCCAGTTCCTCGTGCTCCTGCTCGATGCCGTCGAGCGGCTCGGCCAGCTCCGGGGCGCGCGAGAGGGCGAGCGGGAAGAGGCTGGCGTCCTCGTTCTCGCTGTGGTCGGCCAGCACCCACTCGAACAGCCGCCAGCGGTCGTCCAGCAGGGCCGCCTGCGCGGTGTCCCGCGGGTCGAGCGCGGCGAGCGCCCGCGGGAGGCGTTCGGCGTCCCGCCGCAGGGCGTGGTGGACCAGCAGGAAGGACGTGGCGGCGGTGATCCGGCCCTGGTCGTCGAGCTGGAATTCGGTACTCATACCGGTGAACTCCCTTATCGGGTACCGCAGATGTGGACGAGCGAGGGCGACACTAGCGGAGCGCGCCCGGCCTCCGCGGCAACCCGCGGCGACCGGGCGCGCCCGGTGGTGCACTTCGGTGCAGAGGCACTGCGGTGTCAGAGGGTGGTGAGGTAGCGGTCGACCTCCCACCCGCCGACCGCCCGGTGGTACTCGGCGAACTCCTCGTGCTTCGACCGCGCGTAGAAGTCCACGAATTCACCCTCCCCCGCCTTGCCGAAGGCCGCGCGCAGCACCGCGTCCCGGCGGACGGCCTCGGCCGCCTCGGCGAGCGTGGCGGGCAGCGGCGCACCGCTCGACGGCTGCGCCTCGGCCGCCTCCAGGTCGGCCTCGTTCGGCGGGCCCGGGTCCGCCGACCGGTCGACGCCGTCCAGGCCGGCCGCCAGCAGCGCGGCCGTCGCCAGGTAGGGGTTCGCCGAGGAGTCGACGCAGCGCGCCTCGACCCGGCCCGGCGCCGGCACCCGCAGCAGCTGGGTGCGGTTGTTGCCGCCGTACGTGGCGTAGGTCGGCGCCCAGCTGGAGCCGGAGGCCGTGTCGCCCCTGGCCCCGAGCCGCTTGTAGGAGTTGACGGTCGGGCAGGTGAAGCCGACCACCCCCGGGGCGTGCGCCAGGACGCCGCCGATGAACGCGTAGCCGAGCGCCGAGACGCCCAGGCCGCGGGCGTCGCCCTCGTCCAGGAACAGCTCCTCGCCGCCGGTGCCCCACAGGCTCAGGTGCAGGTGCAGGCCGCTGCCGGTCAGGTGGCCGAAGGGCTTCGGCATGAAGCTGGCGATCAGCCCGGCGTCCCGCGCCAGCATCTGCACCAGGTACCGGAAGAGCACCACGCGGTCGGCGGTGACCAGGGCGTCGGCGTAGTCGAAGTTGTGCTCGAACTGGCCGTGGGCGTCCTCGTGGTCGTTGGAGTAGTTGCCCCAGCCGAGGCGGCCCAGGGCGCGGCTCACCTCCGCCACGTGGTCCAGCGAGCGGCCCAGGCCGCGGGCGTCGTAGCAGGGCCGGGGGCCGGTGTCCTCCGGGTCGGCGACCGCGATGCCGCCGTCGGCCGTGCGCCGCAGCAGGAAGTACTCCGGTTCGGCGCCGACCTTGAGCACCATGCCCCGCCCGGCGAGCTCGGCGAGCGCCCGGCGCAGGATCACCCGGGGGGCGTAGGGCCAGGGCGCGCCGTTGACGTGCGGGTCGCACTGGACGACGGCGAGCCCGGTCCGCCACGGCAGCACGCTGTAACTGGTGACGTCCGGGACGGCGACCACGTCCGGGTCGGCCGGCGACTGCCCGATCGACCCGACCGCGTGGCCCGCGAACCCGACCCCGTCGGCGAGCAGCCGGGGCACCGCCGCGGCCGGCACCAGCTTGCAGCACGGCCGGCCGTCCACGTTGACGAACATGGCGAGCACGAACTCGATGCCGTCCCGTTCGACGGCCCGTACGAACTCCTCCGCGGAGCGCGGCGGCCGCGCCTGGGCGTGCGTCGGAGCTTCTACACGAGTGGACACGAGATCACCCCTCCGTCAGACGTCCAGCGTGACGCGGTACTCGGCGAGCCACGTGTTGAGGCTGAGCACCATCTCCACGTCCAGCCGGCAGATCCACGCCCACACGCCCGGCTGGTCGGACACCCGCGCCGGGTTCTCGGCGACCGCCAGCGCGGCGGGGACGTCGATCAGCGGCAGCACCGGCGCGGCCGGATCGGCGAGCACCTCGCGCAGCTGGCGGCAGAGCTCGCCGAGGTAGGCACCGTCCTGGGTGACCGGGTAGGGGCTCTTCTGCCGGTCCAGGACCTTGCGCGGCAGCAGGTCCCCGGCGGCGGCGCGCAGCAGGCTCTTCTCCCGGCCGTCGTGGTTCTTCATCGCCCAGGGGGTGTTGAAGACGTACTGGACGAACTCGTGGTCGCAGTACGGCACCCGCATCTCCAGGGCCGGCCCCATGCCGAGCCGGTCGCTGCGGTCCAGCAGCACCCCGAGCCAGCGGGTCAGGTGCAGGTGGATGACCTCGCGCATCCGGCGCTCGTGCTTCGACTCGCCGGCCAGCACCGGCACTTCGGCGAGCGCCTCGCGGTAGCGCTGGGCGACGTAGCCGCGCAGGTCCAGCTTCTGCAGCAGGCCCTTGTCGAGCAGGCCGAGCCCGAGGCCGGGGTGGGCGGCGTCGTAGACGTGCATGATGCCCATCCACGGGAAGGTGTCGCTGTAGACGACGTCCTCGTTGTGCACCCACGGGAATCCACCGAACACCTCGTCGGCGGTCTCCCCGGACAGCACCATCGTGGCCCGCTCGCGCACCGCCTTGGAGAGCAGGTACGCCGAGGCGTCCATGTCGCCGAACATCGACGGCATGTCCTGTGCCACGACGCACGCCCGCCGCACGTCCGGGTCGGCGAGCTCCTTGGTGGTCAGCGTGATCTGCTGGTGCACCGTCCCGGCGTACTTGGCCATCGCGTGCGCGAACGGCGCGTCCGAGGTGCCGCGCATCTCGTCGGACCGGAAGCCCTCCGCGCTGGTGAGCAGGAGGGAGAAGCTCTGCAGCGGCGGTTCGCCGTTCTCCTTGGCCCAGCGGGCGGCGAGCGCGGTCAGCACGCTGGAGTCGAGACCGCCGGAGAGCAGCATGCCGCGCGGCACGTCCGCGACCAGCTGCCGGGCCACCACCTCCTCCAGCTGCTCCCGCACCCGGGTGACCGTGGTCGGCAGGTCGTCGGTGTGCGGGCGGGCCTCCAGGGCCCAGTACGTGCTCTGCGCTGAGCCCTTGCGGCTGAAGCGCAGCACGCTGCCGGGCAGGACCTCCTGGACGCCGGCGTAGATCGACACGCCGGGGGACTTCGTCTGCGCCAGCAGTTCGGCCAGCCCGCCGGCGTCCACCCGGGCGTCCACCGCCGGGTGGGCGAGCAGCGCCTTGGCCTCGGAGCCGAAGACGATGCCGTTCGGCAGCCGCTTGTACAGCAGGGGCTTGATGCCCATCTGGTCGCGGATCAGGAAGAGTTCCTCCCGGCCGCTGTCCCAGATGCCGAACGCGAACATCCCGTTGAAGTGCGTGCCGCAGTCCGGGCCCCACTCCAGGTAGCCGCGGAGCACCACCTCGGTGTCGCACCGGGTCGTGAACCGGTGCCCCTTGGCCTCCAGTTCCGCGCGCAGCTCGCGGAAGTTGTAGATCTCGCCGTTGTACGTCACGGCGACGACGGCCCGGCCGTTCTCCTCGGCGGCCATCGGCTGCCCGCCGCCCGGGATGTCGATGACGGCGTTGCGGGTGTGCCCGAAGCCCGCGTGCGGCGCGAACCACACCCCGTCACCGTCGGGCCCGCGGCAGGCCAGGCTGTCCGTCATCGCCCGCACCACCGTGCGCAGCGTGTCCGCGTCCTGCTCGAAGTCGACCCATCCGGCGATCCCGCACATCCGCTCGCTCCTTCCGGCGACGCCTCCCGGCCGTCCGGCCGGTCTCCGTCTCGCCACCACGACGGGCATGGTGGCCGAGCGCGGTCGAGGCGCTCTGAAGACGCATGCCGGGCGCGGTCCGGCTTCGGGCGGACACCCCGGAGGGCCGCCCCGGGCGCCGTACGGCCCGACGGGCCGCGGGCGCTCACGCCGACCCCGCGTCAGCAACGCATCAGGGCGGCGCCAGCAAGGCGTCAAACCCGGATCGCGGGCCGCTGCGCCGGTGCAGGCTGTCGGGTACCTGCAGGTCCGCAGGTCGTTCCGGAGGTGATCCGCATGTCCGTCATCGCTGCGTTCCACTCCGCGGTCCCCGCCGTCGGCCGACGGGGGCGCGGGCTGCGCGCCGCGCTCGCCGCGGCGGTCGAGCGCCTGGCCGCGAGCCCGCTCGACAGCACCGTCCTCCAGGCCATGGGCAAGGAGTCCGCGTCGGCGCGGCGGGCCGGATTGCGCGCCCAGTGGCACCCCGTCACCACCGACGAGGGGACGACCCGTCTCGAAGCCACCTGGCGCACCGCGCGCTGACCGGGGCCGCCGGTACCCCGATCACGGGGAATCCGGCCATGGGGAATCCGGTCGCCAACTGTTCACGAGCCGGTCAGAAAACTTGTAGAGACAAGTGTGCCGAGCCACCGGGATCGTATGGACGCCCGGCCGCGCCGCCGGGACCTCGAACCCCACACGGAGACATCCGCATGATTCCTGTGTCCGGCTCACGACCGTCCCGCCTCCCCGCCGCCCTCACGGCAGCGGCCCTCGCCCTCGCCCTCGCCGTCCCGGCTGCGCTCGCCACCCCGAGCGCGAGCGCGGCCACCACGACGGCCACCACGAGCGCCACCACCAGCGCCAACCTGCTGCTCAACGGCAACGCCGAGACCGGCCAGTGCAGCCCCGGCGGCTGGGAGGAGACCACCCTCCCCGGCTGGCGGATCACCGCCGGCGACCCGGTCATCGACTGTTACGGCATGCCGTCCGGCGCCACCGCCGGCTCCCCCGGCTCGCCGACCCGCGGCACGTCCTACTTCCAGGGCGGCTCCCGCGACAGCTCCCGGATGACGCAGACGGTCGACGTGTCCCCGGCCGCCACCGCCGTCGACGGCGGTTCGGTGTCCGCCACGCTCAGCGGCTGGCTCGGCGGCGTCGGCTCGTACGACGACAACGCCAAGGCCACCGCGACCTACCTGAACGCCGCCGGCGCCTCCCTCGGCAGCTCGGCGATCGGCCCGGTGCTGGCCGCCGACCGCGGCAGCGCCACCGGCATGGTCCGGCGCAGCACCACCGGCGCCCTCCCCGCCGGCACCCGTTCGATCAAGGTCACC
The DNA here is from genome assembly GCF_042733235.1 of Kitasatospora sp. NPDC059722. Lineage (NCBI taxonomy): Bacteria > Bacillati > Actinomycetota > Actinomycetes > Kitasatosporales > Streptomycetaceae > Kitasatospora > Kitasatospora sp. NPDC059722. Next base: position 133,267 of record NZ_JBHWGD010000009.1, on the reverse strand, counting down.
ATCGACTTCTCGATGACGGGCACCCAGAACGACGGCATGGCCGACGACCTGTCGCTGACCCTCGACACCGCCGTCACCCCCGGCACGCTGAGCGTCCCCGCCTCGGCCGTGCCCGGCTACGACCACGTGTTCCTGATCATGATGGAGAACACGAACTACTCGGCCGCGTCCAACACCGCCACCGGCAGCCCGGGCATCGTCGGCAACACCACCGACGCGCCGTACATCAACAACACGCTGATCCCCATGGGCTCGCTGCTCACCGACTACCACGCGGGCACCCACAACTCGGACCCGAACTACGAGCAGGTCGCGTTCGGCAACAGCTACGGGCGCAGCGCCAAGGCGCCCGGCGGCAACAACAGCAACTGCATCACCAGCGCGGCCTGCGCGGCCACCAACGACGGCCTCGGCGACAAGCTCGACCAGGCCGGCAAGACCTGGGCGGAGAGCGTCTACGGGCAGACCAGCGCCTGCCAGACCACCTCCAGCGGCAACTACGAGAACGACGACGTGCCGTTCTACTACGCCCCGCGGATGAAGAACGACAACGCCTACTGCCGGGCGCACTGGCCCGCGTGGAGCGACTACACGAACGCGCTGAAGTCCGCGTCGACGACCCCGAACTTCACCTGGTTCGCGGCCGGGGCGTGCAGCGACTTCGAGTTCTGCTCGATCTCCTCCGGCGACACCTGGCTGAAGAACAACCTGCCGCTCATCTTCGACTCGCCGGCCTGGAAGAACGACCGCTCGCTGCTGATCGTCACCGTCGACGAGGACGGCAAGTCGTCGCCCGGCGGCTTCGGCCCCGGCCAGACGAACCAGGTGATGACGGTCGCCGTCGGCTCGCAGAACACCGTCAAGGCGGGCTACCGGGCGACGAACCGCTACGACCACTACAGCACCGCCCGGGTGGTCCGGGACGCGCTCGGCCTGCCGGCGATGACGAACAACGACGCCTGGGCCACCCCGTACGACGAGGTGTTCACCGGCACCGGAAGCCCCGCGCCCGCCCCCGCCCTCACCAACGGCGGCTTCGAGGCCGGGGACCTCTCGGGCTGGACGACGGCCGGCTCCGCCGCCGTCACCCCGGCCGCCGCCCGCACCGGCGGCTACGGCGCGGTGCTCGGCTCCACGAGCCCGAGCGCCGCGTCCACCGCCGCCCAGACCTTCACCGCTCCGGCCGGCAGCTCCACGCTCTCCTTCTGGTACGACGTGACCTGCCCGGACACCGTCGACTACGACTGGGCGAACGCCACGCTGCAGGACGTCACCACCGGCACGAGCACCACCGTGCTGGCCAACACCTGCACCAGCGGCCTGGGTTGGCAGAACGCCACGACCCCGGTCACGGCCGGCCACAGCTACACCCTGACGCTCACCAACCAGGACGACGGCGCCGCCGGCGACCCGACGTACACCTACGTCGACGACGTCACGGTCTCCTGACGCCACCGTGGGGGGGGCCCCCCCCCCCCGCCCCCCCCCCCCCGCCCCCCGGCCCCCCCGGGGGGCGCGCCGGGTCGGTGGGGCCGGGCCCCCCCCAAGGAAAACACGCCCCCCCCCCCAACCCCGCCACCCA
>NZ_JBHWGD010000009.1:108555-131675 GCF_042733235.1 Kitasatospora sp. NPDC059722 | reverse complement strand
CTCTAAATACCTTCGTGTCGTCGTCGCCAGGGACCCATGTTTATCTCCGCCCGCGACACGGGCCCGGGCCCCGCCCGGGGGGGCCCCGCCGCGGGGGGCCCCGCACCCGCGCGCGTCACGGCCAGCCGGGCGGCCGCGACGTCTCGGTGGCCCTGGCCGCGACGATCGACTCGCAGGCCCGCCGGACCTCCGTCGCCACCCAGCCGGACGGCAGCGGCCCCTGCGCCCGCAGCGCGGCCGCCTGCCGCTGGAGCTCCCGGAGCGCGCTGCCCTGGGCGTTGGACAGCCCCATCTCCTGGTAGTCGCCCAGGTCCTTGCCCCCGTCGACGGCCATCTGGAGCCAGGGCGTGATGCTCAGGACACAGTCCTGAAAGACGCCGCCGGGCGGCGTCGTCGGCAGTTCGGCCGGGGGCGGCGCCGGTGCCGCACCCGGCCCGCCGCACGCCACCACCGCGGCCAGCCCCGCCAGTTCGGCCATCACGACCGCGAACCATCTCCGCATGCCCGCATTGTGACGCCGGTCCCCGGGCCGCACCAGGGATCGGACGGCACCATGACCGGGCAACACCAAAAAAGCGCCGCAGGACCTGTCCTGACAAGTCCTGCGGCGCGGGCCCCGCGTCAGCCCGTGGCGGCGAGCGTGCCGTCGAAGGTCGCGGCGGCGAGGCCGAAGGAGAGCGTCATGCCGATGCCCGAGGTGACGGACAGCACCCGCACACCCGACGCGAGGTCGCGCACCAGCAGCGGGCCGCGGTCGCTGCTGGCGTAGACGCCCTGCCAGCGCTCCAGGACCCGCAGCCGCTCGACCCCGAGGACGCCGGCGACCGCGCCGGTCAGCAGCTCGAAGGTGTGCTCGTCGATGAACGGCGGCGTGGTGGCGTCGTAGTGGTGCGAGTCGCCGACGAGCACCGAGCCGTCGGGCAGCCGCGTGAACATCACGTTGGCGCCGATCCCCAGCAGCTCCGGGCTGTGGCCGACGACCTCCTCGCGCAGCCGGGCCGCGGACGGCTGGGCGGTGAACGCGTCGTAGCGCAGCATCGAGGTGGCGGTCAGCACCGCCGAGTCGGTGCGGAACCCCTCCGGAGCGACGGCCCGCGCCATCGTCAGCCGGCAGCGCCGGACCTCGTGCTCCTCGGCGAGGTCCGGGAACAGGTAGTCCACGTCGTGGCCGACGCACACCAGGATCCGCTCGCCGTGGACGGGGCCGCGCGTGGTGTGCACCGTGCCGGACTCGACGCCGGTGACGGCGGTGCCCCACAGGATGCGGGCGCCGGGCTGCCGCTCGATCCAGCGGGCGAGCGCGGGCGTCGCCTCGCGCGGGTTGACCCGCAGGTCGTCGGGCAGGAACGCGCCGCCCACGAGGTCCCCGGCCGCGCCGGACGCCCGCCCGAGCGCCTGCGCCGTCTCGGCGGCGGTGCGCAGCACGACGCCCCGGCCGCCGCGCTCGGCGTGCAGTTCCTCCAGCACGGCCGCCTCGGTGGCCGAGCGGGCGACCACGAGGGCGCCGGCCTCGGCGGCCCAGAACCCGGCGGCCTGCGCGGCGCGCAGCCAGCCGGCCCGGGAGCGCCGGGCGAGACCGAGCAGGTCGCCCTCCTGGGCGCTGATGCAGCAGTGGCCGAAGTTGCGGACCGAAGCGCCGACGGGCTGCCGGTCGCGCTCGACGACGGTGACGGAGAGCCCGTTGGCGAGCGCCTCGAAGGCGTGGGCGAGGCCGACGATGCCGGCGCCGACGATCACGAGGTCGCTGCGCCCGGGCGCGGGCGAGCGGGTGACGGCGGGGGCGGTGGCGGGTGCAGTGCTGCTCATGGCCCCAGGTTCCGGGTTCGCCGGCGCCTACGTCAAGAGATGTCTGTACAAGTTACCCTCTGTTCACCTGCTCGACGATCACCGGGAACACCGGGCCGCCCAGGGAAACCGCCAGGTGGAACGGCCTTGAGAAGCCACGCCCGGAAGTGCCATAGTCGTCTTGTGAAGACAAGTGACCGTCCGCTGGACCGGGCTCCCGAGGACGTCCCGCTGCACCAGCGGCTCGGCGTCGAGTTCCAGCGCCGCATCGACTCCGGCGAGTGGCCCGAGGGCCGCCCGGTGCCCAGCGAGTCGCAGCTGTGCGCCGAGTTCGGCACCTCCCGGGGCCCGGTGCGCCAGGCCCTGGCGCTGCTGCGCCGCGAGGGCAGTCTGGTCGGCGGCCGCGGCAAGCCGCCGGTCGCCCGACGCGCGGCCCCCTCCCAGCCCTTCGCCACCTTCCTGTCGTTCACCCAGTGGGCCCGCGGCATCGGCCGCGAGCCCGGGCAGACGACGATCGAGGTGGCCCGCCGCCGGGCCTCCCCCGACTCGGCGGCCCGGCTCGGCATCGCCGAGGGCGCGCCGGTCGTCGAGCTCGTCCGGCTGCGGCTGCTGGACGGCGTCCCGGCCATGCTGGAACGCTCGACCTTCGTCCACGAGGTCGGCCGCGCCCTGTTCGACTTCGACCCGGACACCGGCTCCATCTACGAGGAGCTGCTGCGCCGCGAGGTCGACCTGCACCACGCCCGGCACACCATCGACGCCGTCGCGGCCTCCCCCGAGGACGCCGAGCACCTGGACATCGGCATCGGCGACCCGCTGCTGCGCGTGCGCCGGCTGACCACGTCGAGCCGGGGCGAGCCGCTGGAGGACGCCGACGACCGCTACCTCCCCGCCATGGCCACCTTCACCATCGAGAACACCGTCGAAGGCCGCACCACCATCGGCCGCTACCGCACCGAAGAGGACTGATTCACCGTGATCGAGCTCGCCGCTCTGGACATGGCCGGCACCACCGTCAACGAGTCGGGCGCCGTGTACCGGGCGCTGCGCACCGCCGTCGAGCGCACCGGCGTGCCGGTCTCCGACGAGGACCTGCAGACGTGGATGGGCACCGACAAGCGCGAGGCCATCGCCGCCCTGGTCCGCCTCGGCGGCGGCACCCCCACGCCGGAACTCGTCGAGGAGGGCTACGAGGCCTTCGCCGCGTTCCTGCGCGAGGCCTACCGGGCCACGCCGCCGCAGGCCATCGAGGGCGTCGAGGAGGCGCTGGCCGAGCTGCGCCGCCGCGGCATCAAGGTCGCCCTCACCACCGGCTTCAGCGCCGACGTGGCCTACCCGCTGCTGGAGTCGCTCGGCTGGTCCGCCGGCGAGGGCGGCAACCTGGACGCCGTCGTCACCTCGGACGAGGTCCCGCGCGGCCGCCCGGCCCCGCACATGATCCACCGGGCGATGGAGAAGACCGGCGTCATCGACACCCGCCGCGTCCTGGCCGCCGGCGACACCATCGTCGACGTCGAGGCGGGCACCAACGCCGGGGCCGGGGTCGTCGTCGGGGTCCTCACCGGCGAGCTCCCGCGCGCCGCCTTCGCCGGCCACCCGCACGCCCGCGTCCTCGCCAGTGCCGCCGAGCTGCCGACCCTCCCGGAGACGCTCCCGCAGGCCCGTCCCGCGGACCTCCCCGCCGTCTGACGCCGCACCAAGGGCCGTTCGCACACACCCCCTCCGACCAGGGATTTCTCCTCCGCCACAGCCGTTCGCACGTTCTGTGCGGATTGTGCAACAGAGGCCCGGAAAGCTGTCCCGCGCCCGTTTCCCGTCCCTAGGATCGTGCCCGCCAACGCACCATCAGATGGGGACGAAACACACATGAGCAACGAGTTCGGCGGCCTGCTCGGCATCGCGCAGGAGCTGTTCGGTGACGAGCAGCGCCAGGGCCAGGGCGAGCACCACGACAACTTCCTGATGGACCTCGGGCAGAAGCTCATGAACGGCCACCAGCCGGTGCCCGAGGGCGTCGTCTACGACATCGACGAGAAGTTCTTCTCGCCCACCCACGACTTCTGGATCAAGCGCGGCGGCGAGCGCGCCTTCCAGGTCGACGAGAAGATGTTCAGCTTCAGCGGCGCGATCGCGATGCAGGACTCCGAGGGCAACGAGCTCTACCGGATCTCCGAGAAGATCATGACGCTGCGCGACATCCGCTACATCAAGCGCGGCGAGCAGACCATCGCGACGGTGAAGAAGGCGCTCTTCTCGCCGCTGGTCTACAAGTTCACGGTGACCTTCGAGAACGGCGCGGAGATCCACGTCACCGGCAACATCACCGACCACCAGTACGCCATCACCTACGGCGAGCAGGAGATCGCGCACATCTCCCGCGAGTGGTCGCTGCTGAGCGAGCACTACTCGGTCAAGATCGTCCCCGGCCAGGACGACGCCCTCATCCTCACCATCGCCGCCTGCGCCGAGGCGATGGTCCTGGACGACTGAGTCCCCACCGCCCGGGCCGTGAGCGCCCGGGCGACGCACCCCCGCAGGGGCCGTCCCGACCGCCGTCGGGACGGCCCCTGCGGCGTTCGCACCCGCCGGGCCGAGGGCCTGAGCCCCCATTACTGCTTGACAGGATGCGTAATACTGTAACGCGCGCGCACCAGAACGACACCGGAGGCCGAGTTGCACCCCTTCCTCGACCAGCGAGGACCCCTCGCCTTCGCCCACCGCGGCGGCGACCTCGGCCGCCCGGAGAACTCGCTCGCCGCGTTCGAGGCCGCCGTCGCGCTCGGCTACCGCTACCTGGAGACGGACGTCCACGCGACCTCCGACGGCGTCCTGGTCGCCTTCCACGACAGCCGGCTCGACCGCGTCACCGACCGCACCGGCGCCGTCGCCGACCAGCCCTGGAGCGCCGTGCGGCAGGCCAGGATCGGCGGCACCGAGCCGATCCCGCTGCTGGAGGAGCTGCTCGACGCGTTCCCCGACGCCCGCTTCAACATCGACGTCAAGGCCGCCCCGGCCATCGCGCCGCTGGTCGAGGCGGTCCGCCGCACCGACGCGTGGGACCGCGTCTGCGTCGGCGGCTTCTCCGACTCCCGCCTCGCCGCCGTCCGCGCCGCCGCCGGCCCGCGACTGGCCACCTCGCTCGGCCCGCGCGAGGTCGCCCGGCTGCGGCTGCGCTCGCTGGCCGAATCACTGCTGCCCGGCCCGCTGCTGCCCGGCCGCGGGGCACCGTACGCCGGGATCTGCGCCCAGGTGCCCGAGCGGCACCGCGGCGTCCGGGTCGTCGACCGGGCCTTCGTCCGGGCCGCGCACCGCCTCGGCCTGCACGTTCACGTCTGGACTGTGGACGATCCCACACGGATCAGGGCTCTACTCGACCTGGGTGTGGATGGCATCATGGCGGATCGCATAGACGTCCTGCGGGACGTCCTCAGCGAACGCGGCTGCTGGATGGACGGCGGCGCGGCCCGAGCACGGTGATTGGAACCCATGAACACCGCGACCGACCTGCCGGACCACCCGGCGCCGGACACCCCGGCCACGGCCACCGACAGCCGTGCGCTGAACCGCACGCGCTTCGGCTGGTACATCAACGACTGGGCCAACGCCGCCTTCTCGGCCACCGTCCTGACGGTCTTCCTGGGTCCGTACCTGACGACGATCGCCAACAAGGCCGCCGACGCCAACGGTGACGTCCACCCGCTGGGACTCGCCATCCGCGCGGGCTCCTTCTTCCCGTACACGGTCTCCTTCTCGGTGCTGATATCGGTCGCGGCGATGCTGCTGGCCGGCACCGTCGCCGACCGCACCGGGCGGCACAAGGAGCTCATGTGCGGTTTCGCCTACGTGGGCGCGCTCGCCACCATGGGCATGTTCTTCCTCGACGGCGACCGCTACCTCCTCGGCGGCGGACTCCTGGTGGTCGCCAACATCGCGTACGCGGTGTCGGTCGCCCTCTCCTACGCCTACCTGCCGGGCCTCGCCAAGCCCGACGAGCGCGACGCCGTCTCGTCCAAGGGCTGGGCGTACGGCTACGCGGGCGGCGGCCTCCTGCTGGTCGCCAACCTGGCGCTGTTCGAGAACGCCGACGCGCTCGGCCTCTCCTCCGGCACGGCCGTGCGGATCTGCCTGGCCTCGGCCGGGCTCTGGTGGGCGCTGTTCACCCTCGTCCCGCTGTTCCGGCTGCCCTCCCGGGCCGGTGTCGCCCCCGCCCGCACCGGCGCCGCGGCCGACGGCAAGCCCACCGCCGGCAGCCTGCGCGAGCTCGCCAACACCCTGCGCGGCATGCGCCGCTACCCGAAGACCCTGCTCTTCCTGGGCGCGTTCCTCTGCTACAACGACGGCATCCAGACCGTCGTCTCGCAGGCCTCGCTCTACGGCAGCGAGGAGCTGGGCATGGACCAGACCTCGCTGGTCGCCGCCGTCCTGATGGTCCAGATCGTCGCGATCGGCGGCGCGCTCCTGCTCGGCCGGATCGCCCGCCGGTACGGCGCCAAGAAGACCGTGCTCGGCTCGCTGGTCGGCTGGGTGATCACCCTCGCCCTCGGCTACTTCATGCCGGCCCACCAGCCCGCGTGGTTCTACGCCCTCGCGTGCATGATCGGCCTCGTGCTCGGCGGCAGCCAGGCACTGTCCCGCTCGCTGTTCTCGCACATGATCCCGGCCGGGCGCGAGGCCGAGTACTTCAGCGTCTACAAGGTCAGCGACCGCGGCACCAGCTGGATGGGCCCGCTGGTCTTCGGCCTCGCCTACCAGGTCACCGGCAGCTACCGGCTGGCCATCATCTCGCTGCTGGTCTTCTTCGTGATCGGCTTCGCCGTACTGGCGAAGGTCCCGGTGCGCCGCGCCATCGAAGAGGTCGGCAACCCCGTCCCCGAGCGCCTCTGACACACCGCCGGTGCCCCGGGGTGTGGGACGGGTCCCACACCCCGGGGCACCGTCGCATTCCCGCCCCTTCCCGCACCGCGCCCCGTCCTGCTGCTCCACCCGGCCCCCTGGTCCATGCTCTGGCCCCGGCTGCGCCACTACTACCAAATCAACTACTACTGGATCGACTGCTACCAGATCGATCACTACCGGAACGACTACCACCAGAACGGCCCAGGGCCGGACAGCACCGGATCAATCCGGATAGACCGGCCCAAGAGGCCCGGCCGGCCCGGCACTTGTGGCCGAGTTCACATCAACTCACCGACCGGTATACCGATTGACGGATGATCAGCAGTGGCAGACTGTTGATAACCGAACAGTCGGACGTCCTAGGAGTTGGATGTGAACGTCACAATCTCGCCGCGTTTCTCCGAGGTCGACGTCCTCGGCCACGTGACCAACTCCGCCGTCCCGGTCTGGTTCGAGCACGGCCGTCTGCCGATCTTCCGGCTGTTCAGCAAGGAGGAGAACATGCGCGACCTCGCGCTCATCCTCCGCCGCTACGAGATCGACTTCACCAAGCAGATCCTCGCGTCCGTCGACGTCGTCATCGAGACGAAGGTGGCGAAGATCGGCAACACGTCGATCACCATCGAACAGGTCGCCCGGCAGAACGACGCCGAGGTGGCCCGCGGGACGACCGTAATGATCCACTTCGATTACCAGGCCAATGCCACCGCGCGCATTCCGGACCACATCCGCGAGGAACTCGCGGCGCTCTGACGAGCCGCATCAGCAGGGCTACCGAAGAAACGGGGATATCACCATGAGCATTCCACGGAACCGGTTAATCGACCTCGACTCCACCGCTTTCCTCGACAATTTCCAGCGCGGCATCGGCGCGTTCGACAGCGCCGTCCTGCCGCAGGAGCCGCTGTCCAAGGACAGCCTCCGCGAACTGATCGACCTCGGCATCTACCTGCCGGCCATCCCCCGCGCGTACGGCGGCCGGGAGAGCCACCGGGAGATGTGCGAAATCATCGAGATCATGTCCGAGCGCAACCTGCCCATGGGCATGTACACGATGATCGTCACGGTCCTCTTCCTCCGCAACGTCGCCTCCAGCGGCGACGAGGCGCTCAAGAAGGAGGTCTTCGAGGACTTCGCCAACAACCCCGTCATCGGCGGCCTCGCCTTCACCGAGCCGAGCAGCGGATCGAACCTGGCGCGCATGCGGACCACGTACGAGCCGGACGGCGACGGCTACCGCATCACCGGGGTCAAGCACTGGCAGGCCTTCAGCGAGCAGGCCGACTGGTGGATCGTCTGCGCCAAGCACCCCGAGCGCAAGGAGTTCGCCTACTTCGCCCACAAGCGCTCCGACGGCGGCTTCGAGACCACCGAGGTCTACGACAGCCTCGGCCTGAAGAACCTGGGCTACGGGCTGAACACCCTCGACATCCGGGTGCCCGGACACTACCGCCTCACCAAGAGCCGGCCGAGCCTGGGCGACGCCGCCGAGATCCTCTGCGCGTCGCGGTTCAGCAAGGCCGCCATGTCCAGCGGCTTCCTGCGCCGGCTGACCGCCGAGACGCTGCACCACGTCGAGAGCCGGCAGATCGGCGACGGCACGCTGCACGACATCGACTACGTGAAGTACAAGGTCAGCCGGATCAAGCAGAACTCCGTCGTGTGCAACGCGCTGTACCGGCACCTGATGCTCGACGAGGACTACCGCACGGACATGGAAGGCAGCATGTTCGCCTCCCTGGCCACCAAGGTGCTCTCCTCCGAGCTCATGCTGGAGTCGGCCCTCGACTACCAGCAGCTGTGCGGCGGCGAGGGCTACCGCATGGGCGCGCCGGACAACATCGCCGCCTACGCCCTGCTCGACGCGCGGGTCTACACCATCTTCGACGGCACCAACGACCTGCTCTGCCAGCACCTGGCCAACCTGTTCCTGCGCGAGTTCCAGGACTCGGGGCTGCGCTCGCCGCTGGAGTTCGTCGGCCGGTTCGGGTACCTGGAGGACGCGTTCTTCCACCTGACCGACATCAACTTCAGCCACCTCACCGACGCCTCGTCCCAGGCCAAGGTCGTGATCCTGGGCCGCATCCTGTCCCGGATGTACGGGATCGGCGCGCTGGAGAAGGCCTCGCGCTCGACCGCACCCAGCGAACGGCTCGCGGTGGCCGACGCCGACTACCCGAGGGCGATCGCGGTGCTGAAGAACGAGATCCTCGCCCTGGTCAACGAGTACGAGCTGACCGACCGACTCACCGGCACCGACAAGGCGTCGGACGTGATCCATCCGCAGACCGCCGCGCTCGCGGCCGGCTCCAAGGCAGGCATGCGCTAGTGTCCGGGAAGAACAAGAGCCTCAAGGTCTCGCTGATCGCGCTGGTGTTCGTCACCATCTACGGATCGGGCTTCGTGGGCGGCCGGTTCGGCCTGCCCTACGCGGAGCCGTTCGCCTACCTGGCCATCCGGTTCGGCGGGACCGCGGTCGTCTTGTTCGCCTGCATCCTGTGCCTGAGAATCCCGTGGCCGCGCACGCGCTCGGCCTACGTCCACCTCGCCCTCAGCGGCATCCTGCTGCAAGGGGTGTTCTCCACCGGGGTCTTCTACGCGCTGTACTACGGCATGACCCCCGCGGTGTCCGCGCTGATCATCGCGCTCCAGCCGATCCTGGTCTGGCTGATGGTCTCCGTCGCGACCGCCCGGAAGGTCAGGCCGCTGTCGGTGCTGGCGCTCGCCGGGGGACTGGCCGGGGTGGCCCTGACAGTCTACCAGGGGCTGGCGTCGTCGTCCGGGCTCACCCTGACCAACGTCGCCTTCGACTTCCTCGGGCTGGCGGGGCTGTCCACCGGGCAGTTCTACTACCAGATGAAGAACCCCGGCACGCATCCGCTGGTCAACGGCTTCCTCCAGTCCGGCTCGTCGGCCGTCGTCATGCTCGTCGGCGCGCTGGTCTTCGAGACCGGTGTCGTCCACTGGACCAGGGACCTGGTCCTGTCGGAACTGTGGATGTCGGTCGGCGTCTCGATCGGCGCGCTCAGCCTGCTGTTCGTGCTGATGCGCTCGGAGAGCGCGGACCGGGTGGCCTCGTACTTCTACGGGGTGCCGATCGCCGCGGGGCTGATCGCCTGGCCGATGCTCGGCCAGCGGCCGACCCTCTCGGAGGTCGTCGGGTTCGCGGTCATCGTGGCCTCGATCGTCCTGTTCAACCGGAGCAGCCGGGCCCCCGCCCCGGCCCCCGCCCCGGCGGCACCGGTCGGCACCGAGGTGCCGGCGGCGGACCGCTCCTGAGCACGGGCCGGGAGCGTCCGACGGTCGTCCGGCCGTCGGACGTTCCCGGCCCGTCGCGCTTCCTGGCCCACGTCCGAGCAGCTCGTTCGCTTCACCGAACGAGCTGCTCGGATCAGTGCTCCAGCGCCTCCGCCACGTGCAGCCGCTGGTCCGCCCGGAAGTGCAGGAGCAGCACCGAGCGCACCGCCTCCCCGTCCAGCGCGGTGTACGCGTGCGGCAGCGAGGCGTCGAAGCCGACGTAGTCCCCCGGCCCCAGCTCGACCTCGCACCCGTCGACCCGCACCCCGAGCCGTCCGGTCTGGACGACGGTGTGCTCGCTGCCCGCGTGCCCGGCCGAGTCCTGCGTGCCGCCCGGCCTGACCCGCTGGTCGTACACCTCGAACACCGAGTCCCCGGCCTCGATCCGGCGCAGCGGCCGCAGATCGACGCCGGCCCCGCTGAGCGGCTCCACGTCGGCCGCGCGGACCACCGTGACGCCGCCGCCCGGCGCGCCGTCGACGAGGTCGGAGATCGGCACGCCCAGCACCCGGGCCAGGCCGAACACCGTCTCCAGGGTCGGGTTGCCGGTGCCGGACTCCAGCTGGGAGAGCGTCGCCTTGCCGATCCCGGCCCGCCGCGACAGTTCGGACAGGGACAGGCCTCGCGCGGCCCGCACGCGCTTCAGGTTGGCGGCGAGCACGCCCCGGACGGATCCCTCGGAGTCGGCCACTCGAATCCCCTTCTCTCCGCACTTCGTTCGGTATACCGTACGGGACGCGCCCGCACCCGCATCCCTCCCCAGCCCTGGAGACGGCACATGACCGAGCCCGCCCAGCCCACCGAGTCCCGGCCGGCCGACACCATCAAGTACCGCAAGAACGGCCTGACCCGCGGCGTCACCGACGAACTCGCCGAGAACATGCGCCACGGCTGGGCCGACTCCGAGCGCGGCGACCTCGCGCCGATCGCGCAGGCCGCGCACACCGCCCGCCGCCGCGCCGAACTGGCCGCCGCCTTCCCCGGCGAGACGCTGGTCGTCCCGGCCGGCAACCCCAAGGTCCGCGCCAACGACACGGACTACCCGTTCCGTCCGTCCTCCGACTACGTCTACCTCACCGGCGACCAGTCCCAGGACGGCGTGCTCGTCCTCTCCCCCGCCGGCGACGCCACGCTCTACGTCCGCGACCGCTCCGACCGCGGCAACGGCGAGTTCTGGCTCGACAACCACGGCGAGCTGTGGGACGGCCGCCGCAACAGCCTCACCGAGAACGAGCGCCTGCTGGGCCTGCCCTGCCGCGACGTCCGCGCCGTCCGGGCCGACCTGCGCGCCGTCACCGGCCCGGTCCGCGTCCTGCGCGGCCACGACGCCGGGGTGGAGGAGGCGCTGCGCCATGGTGCCACCGCCGAGCGCGACGAGGAGTTCCGGGTCTTCCTGTCCGGACTGCGCCTGGTGAAGGACGAGTTCGAGATCGCCGAGCTGCGCTTCGCGTGCGCGGCCACCGCCCGCGGCTTCGAGGACGTCGTCCGGGTGCTCGGCAGCGACACCGAGACCGCCGAGCGCCTGATCGAGGGCACCTTCTTCGTCCGCGCCCGGGTCGAGGGCAACGACGTCGGCTACGGCACGATCGCCGCCGCCGGCCCGCACGCCACCACCATGCACTGGGTGCGCAACGACGGCCGAGCGATGCCGGGCCAACTCCTGCTCCTCGACGCGGGCGTGGAGACCAACGAGCTCTACACCGCCGACATCACCCGCACCCTCCCCGTCAACGGCCGCTTCGACGCGCTCCAGCGCAAGGTCTACGACGCCGTGTACGCGGCGCAGGAGGCCGGCATCGCCGCGGTGCGGCCCGGCGGCGTGTTCCGCGACTTCCACCACGCCGCCCAGCGGGTGCTCGCCGAACACCTCACCTCCTGGGGCCTGTTCGGCGACCTCACCGCCGACAAGGTCTACGAGCTCGGCCTGCACCGCCGCTTCACCCTGGCCGGCACCGGCCACATGCTCGGCATCGACGTCCACGACTGCGCCCACTCCCGCACCGAGGACCACGTCGACGGCCCGCTGAAGCCGGGCATGGTGCTCACCGTCGAGCCCGGCATCTACTTCCAGGAGGACGACCTGACCGTCCCCGCCGAGTACCGCGGCATCGGCGTGCGCATCGAGGACGACATCCTCGTCACCGAGGACGGCAACGAGAACCTCTCCGCCGGCCTCCCCCGCGAGGCCGCCGCCGTCGAGGCGTGGCTCGCCGCCCTGCGCGCCTGACCCGCACTCAGAGCACCGGCAACGGCCGGCCGAGGAGCGGCTCCCGCCCCTCGGCCAGCCAGTACACGTACCCGCGCAGGTACGCCTCCAGCCCGCCGCCGTCCAGGTGTTCGGCGTACGCGCGCAGCGCCGCCTCCTCGTTCTGCCCGGCGTCCCCCAGCGCGAGTTCGGCGGCGATCCACTCCCGGACGGCGCCGCGCTCGCGCCACCAGGCGCGGACGGACTCCGGCGTCCAGTGGTGGTCGCCGTCGCTCGCGTAGCCGCCCTGCGGCTCGCAGGCGGCGACCTCCGCCAGGGCGGCCACCTCGCGCAGGTTCACGGGCTGCCGGTAGACGAACTCGCAGCCGTCCTCGCCGGAGAGGACGGCCGCGGGCAGGTAGTACGGCCCGTTCAGCCCGGTGTCCGTCTCCCCCGCGTAGACCGGTCCGGGCACGGCCAGCCGGCTCCGGTCCTCCCAACGGCCGTCCCCGAGTCCGCCGAACACCCGCACGGCCGGTACCGGGTCCCAGTAGGCGACCTCGTCCCAGGGCCCGTCCACCGGGAAGCGCAGCAGGTCCGTGTCGAAGCGCCGCTTGGCCTCCGCGAGCTCCCGCTCGAACGAACGCCAGCTCATCGGCTCACCTGCTCCCGCCAGTCGTCGAACCAGCGGAACCAGATCGGGGTGTCCTCGCCCCGGTGCCAACGGCTGTGGGCGGCGCTGCGTTCCTCGTCCGTGGCGTACGGCTCCTCGTGCTCCAGGTAGTCGAGGTACCACTCGCCGAAGGTCGCCGGCCGGCCCTCGTCCGTGAGCAGCGGGTTGAGCCGGTCGCAGGTGGCGCGGCCGTCGAACCACATGGTGCCGCGGTCCGGGCCGGTGACGACGAGCCAGGTCGCGAAGCCGCAGCCGTTCTCGGTCAGGCAGACGGCCCCGGCGGTGCGGGCGTCCTCGATCGCCTCGGCCTCGTCGTTCCACGCCGCGAGTGCGGCCCGGAACGCGGCCGGATCCTCGAAGTCCTCCTCGCGCAGCGGGTTGTCCCAGAAGTCGTCGGAGGCCGCCAGCGCGGTGTCGTGGTCCGGGAAGGGCTCGGCCAGGAGGGCGGGCCTGGTCTGCCGGTCCCCCGCCCAGTACCACCCGGTCTCGCCCCGGCACAGCTGTCGCGGCCAGTCCGTCCCGGCGCTGACGGTCGTCAGGAACGCGCGGTAGTCCGCCGGGAACGTGATGCCGAACTGCCGCTCGGCCTCCGTCACCTGTTCCTCGCTCAGTGGGGCCGCCAGCGGCGCCCGGCCGCGCCGCGCGCGCAGCGCGAGGGTGCGCTCGCGGATCCCGTCCCAGTCCCAGCGGGCCGTGTCGTCCATGAGCGCACCCTAACCGAGCCGCCGACCGGCGACGTCAGCCGGCCAGGGGCTTGACCCAGCGGCTCCACTGCGGTTCGGGGGTGTAGCCGGCGGCCTTCCAGGTGCGGTGGCCGAGCTCGTTCTCGTCCAGGACCATCGCGTCGATCCGGCGGGCGCCGAGCGCGGCAAGGCGCTCCTCGGCGGCGGTCAGCAGGGCGGCGCCGATGCCCCGGCGGCGGTGGGCGGGGTCGACGGCGAGGCGGTACAGGTGGGCGCGCCAGCCGTCCCAGCCGGCGATGACGGTGCCGAGCAGGGTGCCCGGGTCGTCGGCCGGGGTGGCGACGACGAGGCAGTGCGGGTCGCGCGCGAGCAGGGCGGCCACGCCGGCCTCGTCGTCCGAGATGCTGGTGCCCTTGGCGGCGGCGGCCCAGAGCGCGAGCAGCGCGGGTATCTCGGCGGGGGTGGCGGTGCGCAGGGCGATGTCGTCGGTCATGCGCCCGTGTCTAGCAGGACCGATCGCCCCGCCACGGGGAATTTCGCCAGGTGAGCGTGCCCGTGCCCGCTACCGGTCGAGCCGCCACACCGTCGTCGTCTTGACGGACGTGTCCTCCAGGTCGGCGACGACCGGCACCTCGTACGCGGCGAGCGCGGTGAACCGCTCGCGGGGCAGGTAGGCGCGGCCCGGGTCGCCGACGATGACGGTGGCGCCGCGCGCGGCGGCCCGTTCGAGGAAGGGGAGGAACCGGGCGGCCATGGCCCGTTCGTAGAAGACGTCCCCGGCGAGGACGACGTCCGCCGGGGCGCCGTCGCCGTCGACCAGGTCCACCAGGGCGCCCTCCACCCGGACGCCGTTGGCCTCGGCGTTGAGCCCGATCGCGGCGACCGCGTAGGCGTCGATCTCGGCGGCCCGCACCGACGCGGCCCCGCTCAGCGCGGCGGCGACGCCCACCACGCCCGACCCGGCGGCGACGTCGAGCACGCCGCGTCCGGCGACGAGCTCGGGGTGGTCGAGCACGTACCGGGTGACGGCGACGCCGCCCGCCCACGCGAATGCCCAGAACGGCGGCGGCAGCCCGGCCTTTCCGCGCGCCTCCTCGGTGGTCTCCCAGAGCGCGATCGCGTCGTCCGCCATGTGCAGGCGGATCTCGGGGACGAACGGGACGGGCGTCAGCTCGGTCTCGCGGAGGATGAACGCGAGGTCGGTGTTTGCTTGGTGGAGGCGCAGCTCACTCGGCATGTCCGCAGCATAGGGCCCACGAGGGACCCGTCATGCCCGCCCGGCGGCCTTCTGGGTGCGCCGCGCGAGCGAGTCGACCACGACGGCGGCGAGCAGCACCGCACCGGTGATCATGAACTGGATCGCGTTGCTGAGGCCCTCGATGTTCATCCCGGACTGGATCGAGGCGATCACCAGCGCGCCCAGCAGCGCCGACCAGGTCTTGCCGCGGCCGCCGAAGAGGCTGGTGCCGCCGATGACGGCCGCCGCGATCGCGTTCATCAGCAGGTTGCCGCCGCCGGAGGTCTGGCTGGCCGACTGGATCTGCGCGGCCAGGAAGAGGCCGCCGACGGCCGCCATGGTGGAGCAGACGGTGAAGACGCTGATCCGGATCCAGGTCACGTTGATGCCGGCCCGCCGGGCGCCCTCGATGTTGCCGCCGAGCGCGAACACCTGGCGGCCGTAGGAGGTGCGGCGCAGCACGAAGTCCAGCACGACGATGAAAATCAGGAAGATCAGCAGCGCGAGCGGCAGTCCCTTGTACTGGTTGAGCGTGTAGGCGGCGAGGAAGGCGACGATCGCCAGCAGGATGGTGCGCAGCACGATGTCGGTGACCGGGCGGGACGGTACGCCCGCGGCCGAGCGCCGGCGGGAGTCGACCAGTGAGGCGCCCAGGAAGAGCACCACGCCGGCCAGCGCGGCGCCGTAGGCGACGACCTGCTGGCCGTAGATGGTGGTGTAGAGCCTGGAAACGATGTCCTTGCCGGACAGGTTGACGGTGCCGGTGGCGCCGAGCACCTGGAGCATCAGGCCGTTCCAGCCGAGGTTACCGGCGAGGGTGACGACGAAGGCCGGGACGCCGACCTTGGCGAAGAAGATGCCCTGGATCGCGCCGACCGCCGCGCCGCCGGCGATCGCGGTGATCAGCGCGACCCACTGGTTGACGCCGTGGTTGACGTTCAGGACCGCGAAGATCGCCGCGCACAGACCGCTGACCGAGCCGACCGACAGGTCGATCTCGCCGAGCAGCAGCACGAACACGACGCCGATGGCGATCATGCCGGTGCCGACGATCTGCTGGGAGAGGTTGGACAGGTTCTGGGCGGACAGGAAGCTGCTGTTGAGGCTGCCGAACACCGCCCAGATCACGATCAGCGCCAGCACCACGGGCAGCGAGCCGAGTTCACCGCTGCTCATCCGGCGGCGGAACTCGCCGAGGTAGCCCTTGATGCCCTCCTGGCGCACGATCAGCCGCGGGTCCACCGCCGGGATCGCCTCGGAGGCCACCGGGACGGGCGCGTTGACGCCGCCCGTGGGCATGCTGTCCTCGGGCAGCGGGGCGTGGCGACGTTCGGGCTCGCCGCCCTGCGGGCTCCCGGGAATGTTCTCGCTCACTGGGAACCCTCCTCGCCGCGGGCCCGCCGGCGGGTCACGGCGTTGTCCGTGGCGCCGGTGATGGCCGAGATGATCTCTTCCTGGTTGGTGTAGCGCTTGTCGAAGACGCCGTTGTTGCGGCCCAGGCGCAGCACCGCGACGGTGTCCGCCACCGCCATCACGTCCGCCATGTTGTGGCTGATGAGGATCACGCCGTGGCCCTGCTCGCGCAGCCGCTCGACGAGGTCGAGGACCTGGGCAGTCTGTTCGACGCCGAGGGCGGCGGTCGGTTCGTCGAGCATGACGACCTTGGGGGAGCCGATCAGCGCGCGGGCGATCGCGACGACCTGGCGCTGGCCTCCGGAGAGGGAGGCGACCGGGATCCGCACGCTCGGGATGCGGATGGAAAGGGTGTCGAGCAGCACGCGCGAGCGCTTCTCCATCGCGACCTCGTCGAGGATGCCGAAGCGCCGGATCTCGCGGCCGAGGAAGAGGTTGCCGACCACGTCGAGGTTGTCGCACAGCGCGAGGTCCTGGTAGACCGTGGCGATGCCCAGCTGCTGGGCGTCCTGCGGGCGGTGGATGCTCACCGGCCTGCCCTGCCACTCGATCGCGCCCTCGTCCGGCTGGTGGACCCCGGAGATCGACTTGACCAGGGTGGACTTGCCGGCGCCGTTGTCGCCGACCAGCGCGAGCACCTCGCCGGCGTGCACCTCCAGTTCGATGTCGGTGAGCGCCTGGACGGCGCCGAACCGCTTGGAGACCCCGCGCAGGGCCAGTACGGTCTCACCTGCCACAGTGACCAACTCTCTTGCCCCGCCCCCGAGGTGAGGGGGCGGGGCGTATTCGTGTGCTCGGGTGGCGGACTACTGGAGGCCGACGGACTTGCAGGCGGCGGCGTAGTCCGGCGTGCAGATCTGGGCGACGGTGTAGAAGCCGTCGGCGACCACCGTGTCCTTGATCTTGTCCTTGGTGACGACGATCGGCGTGAGCAGGTCGGCGGGCACCTTGTTGCCACTGCCGTTGGTCACCGTGGTCGGGACGAGCGTCGAGTCCAGGGCCGTACCCGCGGCGAGGGCGACCGCGATCTGGCCGGCCGCGTCGGTCTCGGGCTTGAGCGGCTTGTAGATCGTCATGGTCTGGGTGCCCGCCACGATCCGCTGGATGCCGTCGAGCTGGGCGTCCTGCCCGGTGAGCGGGACGCTGAGGTCGGCCGCCTTCAGCGCGGTCCCGACACCGGCGGCCATGCTGTCGTTGGCCGAGTAGGCGCCGACCACGTTCTTGGCGCCGATCGCGGTGATCGCGGCGGCGGCCTCCTGGTTGGCCACGTTCGCGTCCCACTGCGGGGTGTCGTACTCCTTGCCGATCTTCAGCTTGCCGTCGATCGCGCTGTGCGCGCCGGCCTTGAAGTCGGCGGCGTTGGGGTCGGTGGGCGAGCCGTTGATCATGAAGATCTCGCCCGCGCCCGCCTTGTCGCCCACCGCGGCGACCAGCGCCTGGCCCTGCAGCTCGCCGACCTTGCGGTTGTCGAACGACACGTACGCGTCGGCGGGCCCCTGGGCGAGGCGGTCGTACGCGAGCACCTTGACGCCGGCGTCGTGGGCCTTCTGCACGGAGGACTGGATCGACTTGGAGTCGACCGCGTCCAGGATCAGCACCTTGTCGCCCTTGGTGAGGGCGGTGTCCACCTGGGTCTGCTGGAGCGTCGCGTCCTGGTTGGCGTTGTAGTAGTCGATCTGCGCCTGCGGCGCCAGCTGCTTGATCTTCGCCTCGATCAGCGGGCGGTCGAACTGCTCGTAGCGGGTGGTCTTGGTCTCCGGCAGAAGCAGGCCGATCCGCACCGCTCCGACCGCGGCGGTGCCGCTCGCACTGGCACCGCCGGAGGAACCGCCGCCGGACGACGACTGCTTGGCGCTGCCGCAGGACGCGGCGCCGAGGCCGAGGGATACCACTGCGGTCACCGCGAGGACGCGGCGAAGCCTGATGCTCATGGGGTTGCCTCTCCGGTTTGAGTCCACCCCCTGTCCTCCGAGTCTGGGAAGCCCGGGCCGTGCCCACGACCGCAGGTGCGCCGAACGGGTGCCCGGGGTGTGGCTTTCGGGTCAGGCCGGAGGGCTGCGGCGTCAGGGTGCGTGCGTCGCACGGCGGAGGACGGGGGCGCCTGCCGGCCGCCGGGCTGAGGGAGCGTCGCGGACCCCGGCCCGCCGAAGGACACGCCCTACTGTTCCGCGGTCAGCGGCAGCTCGGCGGTCAGGCGGGTGCCCGCGGCGCTCGGGGCGACGGCCAGCGTGCCGCCGTGGTGGCGGGCGATGTCGCGGGCGATCGGCAGGCCGAGGCCGCTGCCGCCCTCGTCGCGGCTGCGGGCGTCGTCGAGGCGGGTGAAGCGCTCGAAGACCCGCTCGCGGTCGGCGGCCGGGATGCCCGGGCCGTCGTCCTCGACGTCCAGGACGGCCACCCCGCGGGCGCGGTCCGCGCCCAGCCGCACGTGGACGACGCCGCCCGCGTGCCGCTCGGCGTTGTCGAGCAGGTTGGTGAGCAGCCGTCCGAGCCACAGCGGGATGCCGTCCACGGCGATGCCCGGGGCGAGGTCGGTGGTGCGCCGGTGCGGGCCGGGCGGGCGGCCGAGCACGGTGTCGGCGACCAGCGCGGTGAGGTCGACGCGCTGGCGGGGCCGGTCGTCGGCGCCGCCGGCGTCGAGGCGGGCGAGGAGCAGCAGGTCGGTGGCGAGGCTCTGCAGCCGGTCGGTGTCCTGGAGCGCGCCGTGCACCAGTTCGGCCCGCACCGCCGGATCGGGGTGGGTGTCGGCGACCTCCAGCTGGGTGCGCAGCACGGCGAGCGGGCTGCGCAGCTCGTGCGAGGCGTCGGCGATGAACTGGCGCTGGCGCCGTCCGGAGGCCTCCAGCCGGTCGAGCATCGCGTTCATGGTGGCGGCGAGCCGGGCGATCTCGTCGGCGGTGCCGGGCTCGGGCACCCGGCGGTGCAGGTCCTGCCCGGTGATGGCGTCGACCTCGGCGCGGATCGCCTCGACCGGGCGCAGCGCGTTCCCGGTGACCTTCCAGGTGACGACGACGCCGGTGAGCAGCAGCAGCGGGCCGGCGACGGCGAGCCCGGCCTGGGTGATGTCGAGGGCCTCGTCGGCGGCGCGCAGCGAGGCGCCCGCGTAGACGGTGACGGGCCCGGCGGGGGTGTCGCCGGTGACGGCGGTGACGCGCTGGCGGTGGTGGTCCAGGAGCGGGTCGACGTCGTCGGTGGTGTGCGAGCCGGTGCGTCCGGCGGGGGTGATCGCGGGGCGTCCGGCCAGGTTGGGGCTGGCGGCGAGGACGGTGCCGCGGGCGTCGACGACCTGGAGGAAGTCGGTGCCGTGGCCGGTGTGCAGGACGGGGGTGAGCCGGCCCTGCGCGGCGAGCTGGGCGACGGTCTCGGCCTGCTGGCGGGTGGCCGAGGCGGCGGAGGCGACGAGGTCGGCGTGCAGGACGGCGAGCAGCCCGGCGCTGGCGAGGGCGAGGGCCGCGCCGAGGACCGTGCCGGCCGCGGCGGTGGCCCGGGCGCGGACGGTGCGCGGAACGAGGCGACGGGCGGAGCGCGGGACGAACTGCGGCTTGCGGTAGGGCACTTCAGCCGCCGGCCGGGTCGAGGCGGTAGCCGACACCGCGCATGGTCTGCAGGGCGGCGCGGCCGAAGGGGGCGTCGATCTTGCGGCGCAGCGCGTGGATGTGGACCTCGACGACGCTGGGGTCGGCGTCGTGGTCGGCGTCCCAGACGTGGTCGAGGATCTCACGCTTGGAGACGACCGTCCCGGCGCGGGCGGCGAGGTGCTCCAGGATGGCGAACTCGCGCGCGGTGAGGTGGGTGGGGGTGCCGGCCCGGGTACAGGTGCGGGCGTTGGCGTCGACGACGAGGTCGCCGAGGGTGTGCAGGCGGGGCCGCTGCTGGTCGATGCGCCGGTGCAGGGCGCGCAGGCGGGCGAGCAGCACGACGAAGGAGAACGGCTTGGACAGGTAGTCGTCGGCGCCGGTGTCGAGGGCCTCGGCCTCGTCCCACTCGCCGTCCTTGGCGGTGAGCATGAGGATCCCGGCGCGGCAGCCGTTCGCGCGGAGGCGGGCGCAGACCCGGTAGCCGTTGAGGCCGGGCAGCATGATGTCGAGCAGGATCACGTCGTAGGGGTGGCGGTCGGCGAGGGCGAGGCCTTCGGGCCCGTTGTGGGCGGTGTCGACGGTGTGGCCGTCCGCCTCCAGGCCGCGGCGCAGCGCGGTGGCCATCCGGTGTTCGTCCTCGACGACGAGAATGTGCATCCGTTCAGGGTGCCAGGTGGTCCGTGGCGATCTTCGGCGGGCTTAAGCGCAGGTTCAGGAACGGTCCGCCATGATCGCCCCGCGCGGCCCGGGCGGTTCCGGGCGCGCGGAGCACGCCACGCAAGGAGAGCGCCCGATGACCGACTCCCCGTCGTCCAGCACCCCGTTCCCGCAGGGCCCGGACTCCGGCCCGGACTCCGGCCCCGAGCTCGGCCCCGAGGGCTCGAAGTTCGGTCCCGAGCCGGGGCCGCACACCGGCGCCGAAGAGGTTCCGCCGCTGCCGGCCAGGCGGCGCCGGGTGGCGCGGGTGCGCGCCTGGGCGGCCGGGCAGGAGCGCCGGATAGCCGCCGGGGTGGCCGCGGTCGCGCTGGTCGGCGCCGCGGGCGGGGTGGCGCTGACCGTCGTGCACGACGGGCACGGCCGGGACCAGGAGCGGGCGATGAGCTGGTCCGAGGACGGCTCCGGTGACCAGGGCGACCAGGGCGAGCACGGCGGCGAGGCCCGCAAGGGCGGCCACGGCGAGCACGGCGCCCAGGGCCACCGCCACCACGGCGGCGAGCAGGGCTCCGACGACCGGAACGGCCGGGACGGCGAGGGCCGGGACGGCAACGGCCAGAGCGCCGAGGGCCAGGACGGCCGCGCCGGTGGCGCCCCCGCCCCGCTCCCGTCGGTCGCCGCCTCCGCCGCACTGGAGAAGGCGCAGGGCGCCGTCCCCGGCGGCCGGGCCGAGTCGCTGCAGCGCGTCACCGCGCAGGGCGGCACCGCCGCGTGGTCCGTCGTCGTCATCGGCCAGGACGGCGTCCGGCACCGGGTGACGGTGGACGGCGCGAGCGGCGAGCTGACCGGCAACACCGTCGTCGCCGCCCCGGGACGCTGACGTGGCCCAGCACTCGACGCTGACCCGGCCGGACGAACGGACCGGCCGGGCCGCCGGGGCGAACAAGGTCCCGCCGGTCGACGGCTGGTTCTGGCTGGTGAAGATCCTCACCACCGGCCTGGGCGAGGTGCTGTCCGACTTCCTCGCCCGCACCGCGGGGCCGGTCCCCGCGGTGGGCGGCGCCGGCCTGCTGTTCGTGGTGGCCATCGTGGTCCAGCTGCGACTGCGCCGTTGCGTGCCCGGCGTGTACTGGGCCGTGGTGGTCATGGTGAGCGTCTTCGGCACGATGGTCGCCGACGTGGCGCACGTCGCGCTCGGCGTGCCGTACGCGCTGTCGGCGGGCTCGCTGGCGGTGGCGCTGGCGGCACTGTTCGTGCTGTGGCACCGGGTGGAGGGCTCGCTGGCGATCGACCGGGTCACCGGGCTGCGCCGGGAGCTCTTCTACTGGGCGGCCGTGCTGCTGACCTTCGCCCTGGGCACCGCCGTGGGCGACCTGACGGCGGCGACGCTGAAGCTCGGCTACCTGGTCGCCGGCATCGGCTTCGCCGTGCTGATCGCCGTCCCCGCGCTGGCCTCGAAGGCCCGCTGGGTGGGCCCGGTGGCGGGCTTCTGGTGGGCGTACGTGCTCACCCGCCCGCTCGGCGCCTCGTTCGCGGACTGGGCGGGCGTGAGCCACGAGCGGGGCGGCCTGAACCTGGGCACCGGCCAGGTGAGCGTGGCGCTGGCCGTCGCGATGGCGCTGGCCCTCGCCCTGTCCGCCCGCGCGGCGCGGGCCAGGACGCGCCGGGCGCGGGCTGGACGCTCCGCCACCTGACGTCTACATTGCTGTAGACGCCGCGGAGGCGTACGGCACACCCCCCGGACTGCCGTCCGCCTCCGCCGCGTCCTGCCCGGTGGCCGCGGGTCTCACCCGCGCTCGTCGATCACCCGCTTGATCTTCCCGACCGAGCGCTCCAGCGTGTACGGCTCGACCACCTCGGCCGTGACCGTCACGCCCACCCCGTCCTTCACCGCCCGGACGATCGCCGCCTCAGCCGCCGCCCGCACCTCCGCGGGCGCGTCCGGCCGCGCCTCGACGCGCACCGCCATCACGTCCAGCCGCCCCCGCCGGCCCAGCCGCAGCTGAAAGTGCGGCGCGACGCCCGGGGTGCGCAGCAGGATCTCCTCGATCTGGGTCGGGAAGACGTTCACCCCGCGCAGGATGATCATGTCGTCGCTGCGCCCGGTGACCTTCTCCATCCGCCGGAACGCCGGCCGCGCGGTACCCGGCAGCAGCCGGCTCAGGTCGCGGGTGCGGTAGCGGATGACGGGCAGCGCCTCCTTGGTGAGCGAGGTGAACACCAGCTCGCCGCCCTCCCCCTCCGCCAGCACCTCGTCAGTGAACGGGTCGACGATCTCCGGGTAGAAGTGGTCCTCCCAGACGTGCAGGCCGTCCTTGGTCTCCACGCACTCCTGCGCGATGCCGGGCCCGATCACCTCGGACAGCCCGTAGAGGTCGACGGCGTGCAGGTCGAGCCGCTCCTCGATCTCGCGCCGCATCTCCTCCGTCCACGGCTCCGCCCCGAAGATCCCGATCCGCAGCGACGTGCCGCGCGGGTCGATCCCCTGCTTCTCGAACTCGTCCAGCAGCGTGAGCATGTAGGACGGGGTGACCATGATGATCTCGGGCCGGAAGTCCTGGATGATCTGCACCTGCCGCGCCGTCATGCCGCCGGACGCCGGGATCACCGTGCAGCCCGCCCGCGCGGGGGCGGGGGGGGGGCGCGGGCCCCCCGGCCCCCCCCCCCTTGCGGGTGCCTGTTGGCACTAGTTGGCCGGGGGTTTATATAAAGAGATGGGGGC
>NZ_JBHWGD010000009.1:104098-108545 GCF_042733235.1 Kitasatospora sp. NPDC059722 | reverse complement strand
CGGGCGCCGGGGGCCCGCGCCGGCACCGCCGCCCGCCCCCCGCCGCGCGCGCCCCCCCGCCCCCGCGCGCGCCGGCGGGGGGGGGGCGGCCGGGCGCCCCCCCCCCCCCCGCCGGTGAACAGCCCGTAGCCGTACGCGATGTGCACCTTGTGGCCGGCCCGTCCGCCGGCCGCGCGGATCGAGCGGGCGACGACGTCCGCCCACATCGACAGGTCGTTCTCGGTGTAGCCGACGACGGTCGGGCGCCCGGTGGTGCCGCTGGAGGCGTGGATCCGGCGGACCCGGTCCATCGGGACGGCGAACAGGCCGAACGGGTATCCCTCGCGCAGGTCGGCCTTGGTGGTGAACGGGAAGCGGGCGAGGTCCGCCAGGCTGCGGCAGTCCCCCGGCCCGACCCCGGCGGCGTCGAACTTGCGGCGGTACAGCTCGACGTTGTCGTACGCGTGCCGCAGGGTGGCCCGGAGGCGGTCGAGCTGGTGGGCGCGCAGTTCGCCGACCGTCATCCGCTCGCCGGCGTCCAGCAGCCCCGGCGGGACGGGCTCGCCGAGGCGCCTCGGCACAGCGCTCCCGGCTCCCTCGGGGACCCCGGCTTCTTCGGGCGCGCTGCTGGTCA
Organism: Kitasatospora sp. NPDC059722; assembly: GCF_042733235.1. Taxonomy (NCBI): domain Bacteria; kingdom Bacillati; phylum Actinomycetota; class Actinomycetes; order Kitasatosporales; family Streptomycetaceae; genus Kitasatospora; species Kitasatospora sp. NPDC059722. The sequence goes on along the minus strand of NZ_JBHWGD010000009.1, from coordinate 107,932 downwards.
TCGTCGCTCCTTCGCAGGTCGGCCGGGCCCCCGCGGCCGCCCCGACCGATCGTTCGGCCGGGCGGCCCCAGGGCCAGTAATCCAGGACGCGCCGCGGGTGTCAAGACATCGGGCCGACTCCGCGGAGCCCATCCGGATTGCGCAGTTCCGGCCCGTTCACGGCGAGATTTCCGGGGCCGAGTTGACGATCCGATATGAAAATCATTACGAATTTTTACCCGGATACGGCTACCACCGGCTCCCCCGCATGGTTCAGTGGTCCGGCTTCCCCTGCCACCCGGAGTGATCACCTTGCCCACGTCCCCCGCCCTGGTCAGCGCGCTGCGCGAACTCGGCGACCGACCCGCCGTCGTCGCCGGCGGCCGCTCGATCAGCGGCATCGGCCTGCTGCTCGGCGTCTCCCCGCCCGGCGGACTGCCCGGAGCCGTCGCCGCCAAGGTCGCCGCACACTCCGCGCTGCCCGCGAGCACCGCCCGCGCCGCCGAGCAGCGGCTGCGGCACTGGGCGGGCGTCCTCGGCCCGGAGCCCATCCGGCACACCCTGCTCCACCCCGCGACCGACCTCGCCGTCGAACTCGCCCTCGCCACCCTGCTGGCCGGCGGCACCGTCCACTGCGCCGACCCCGACCAGCGCCCCGAGGAGCAGCTCGCCGCCCTCGCCACCACCGGCACCACCCACCTCACGCTGCCCTCCGACCTGCTCTGGCGCCTCGCCCGCGTGCCCGGCCTCGCCGCCCACGACCTGTCCGCGCTGCGCCTCGTCCTGCACGTCGGCCCCGAGCCCCGGCAGGACGACGTCTACGCCGCCGTCGACGCGCTCGGCGCCGTCGTCGCCCACCTGCGCGAGCCGCACAGCGACGCCGAGGCCGCCGAGCACCGGTTGCGCGCCGCCGCCGCCACCGCCGCGACCGCCGCCTGGAAGCACGCCATCGGCATCACCGCCGAGCAGGTCCGCGACTTCGGCGCGCACCTCGACCACGCCGTCCTCGGCTCGCTCCTGCTGACCCTCCAGCAGTACGGCGTCCTCACCGACCCCGCCACCGGGCACACCGAGACCGAGATCCTCGACTCCGTCGTCGTCACCCCCGTCTACCGCCCCCAGGTCGTGCGCTGGCTCGACGCCCTCGCCCGGCACGGCCTGATAGCCCGGCACGACGACCGCTACGTCGGCGCGCCGCCGCTCGCCGCCGCCGAGGTCCGCGAGACCTGGCGCCCGGCCGCCGACGCCTGGGCCGACGGGCTCGGCCAGGCCGCCGCCCTCGACCGGGTCCGGCGCGCCGCCCTGCGCCTGCCCCGCCGGATCACCGGCCAGGAGCCGCCCCGCCCGGCCGTCCCCCCGCTGCGCTGGACCGCCGCCCGCGGGTACTTCGGCGCGGCGCTCGGCTCGCTCGTCCGCGGCATGGCCGAGGCGCACGACGGGCCCGCGCCGCTGCGGGTGCTGGAGCTCAGCGACGGCGACGGCACCGACACCGCGATCGCCCGCGCCCTGTCCGCCCGCCCCCGCCAGGTCGTCGAGCACCACCCGCTGCCCGACGGCAGCCGCTTCGACGTCGTCGTCGCCGCCGGCGCCGGCGACCCGGACACCACCGTCGCGGAGCTCGTCCGCCTGCTGGCGCCCGGCGGCCGGCTGCTGCTCGTCGCGGCGACGGACGAGCAGCTCGACGTCCTCGTCACCACCGAACCCGACGCCCTCGAAGCGCCGGCGCCCGCGCCCGCTCCCGCCGAGGAGTGGCGCGCGGCGCTGACGGCGGCCGGCTGCGCGACCGTCCTCGCCCTGCCCGAGGACGGGCACCCGATGGGCCTGCTCGGCCAGCACCTGTTCGTCGCCCGCGTGCCCTGAGCCGCCGCACTAGGATCGAGGACATGGCCCGGTCCTCCCGGCACGCGGACCCGCTCGCGTCGATCGCCTCGATCGCGTCGATCGCGTCGAGCGGCTCGCTCGGCTCGCTCGGCTCGCTCGGCTCGCTCGGCTCGCTCGGCTCGCTCGGCTCGCTGCTCTCGATCGGCTCGGTCGGGTCGATCCTGTCGATCGGCTCGGTGGGCTCCGTCCTGTCCATCGGCTCGATCGGCTCGTTCGGATCCGTGGGTTCCATGGGCTCGTTCGCCTCCGCCGGCTCGATCGGCTCCGCGCTCTCCGCCCTGTCCATCGGCGCCTGGCGCGGCGTCGGCTCGCTCGGCGGCGCCCACGACCGGGCCGCGTGGTCCCACCCGCCCCGGCGGCAGCACGGTGAGCGTTTCGTGGTCGAGCGGTGAAGCCCGGGTCACGCACCGCCACCCGATGCGTACCATTTCGATACCGAAGCGGGGATGAGCTGCGAGGATCCTCGCCCGTCGGCCCCGGGCCCGGGTAGCATCCGCCTGGGCTCGTCACCGCCCGGCACGCGGGAGTTCGGGGACGGGCCCAGGCCTCCCGGCCGTGATGCAGGCGGCTCCTCCCGCCGTCGGCGGCCTCGGATCCGGGCGGCGGAACCCCGCGGGGCGTTGGCGGTCCCCGCGGACTCGACTCCGCGCGCCAGGGCAGTCGCGCGAACGGCGAAGGGCATCGTGTTGGCGGATCGGCTCACCGGCGGGGACTCCTCACTGCTGCGGCGGATCAACGCGGCGGTCACGCTCCGGGCGTTGCGGGCCGGCCACGCCGTGACCCTCACTCAGCTCGTCGGCGAGACCGGGCTCTCCCGGCCCACCGTCGAGGGCGTCATCGAGGGACTCGTCGACACCGGGCTCGTCGCCGAGGTCGACCAGCCCAAGGAGGACGGCCAGCCGGGCACCGGCCGCCGCGGCCGGCCCGCCCGCTGGTTCCGCTTCCGCGCCGAGGCCGGGCACATCCTCGGCATCGAGATCGGCGTGCACGACGTCCGCGTCATCCTCGCCGACCTCACCGGCGAGGTGCTGGGCAGTCACTTCAAGCCCGTCGACGAGACCCTGGAGGCCGAGGACCGGCTCGCCGCCGTCCGCACCGCCGTCGCCGAGGTGCTGCGCAAGGCCGGCATCTCGCGCGACAACCTGTGGGCCGTCGGCATCGGCACCCCCGGCATCGTCGACCGCGAGGGCACCATCCGGCTCGGCACGGCCATGCCCGGCTGGACCGGCCTCGACCTCGGCGTGCGGCTGCGCCGCTCCTTCCGCTGCCCCGTGCTGATCGAGAACGACGCCAACCTCGCCGCGATCGCCGAGCACTGGCAGGGCGCGGCGGTCGGCGCCGACGACGTCGTCTTCGTCATGGCCGGCCTCAGCCCCGGGGCCGGCTCGCTCATCAACGGCCGCCTGCACCGCGGGTACGGCGGCGCCGCCGGCGAGATCGGCGCGCTGCACCTGCTGGGCCAGGAGGTCACCCCCGAGCGGCTCCTGTCGACCACCGGCAAGCCCCTCAACCCGCTCGACGAGGCGGCCGTCGCCCGCGTCCTGCGGCTCGCGCGCGAGGGCGACGAGGTGGCCAAGGTCGCCATGGACCGCTTCCTGACCCGCCTCGTGCAGTCCGTCGCCGCCCTCGTCCTCGCGATCGACCCGCGCCTGGTCGTGGTCGGCGGGTGGGCCGCCGGGCTCGACGGCGTCCTGGAGCCGCTGCGCGAGCGGCTCGCCGAGTTCACGCTCCGCGCGCCCGAGGTGGCCCTGGCCGCGCTCGGCTCGGAGGTCGTCGCGATGGGCGCCCTGCGCGTCGCCCTGGACCACGTCGAGGAGCAGCTCTTCGCCGTCGACCCGCCCCGGGTCTGACACCTCCGGGTGGGAAAACGACCGAGGCCCGGACGCCTGTGGGGCTGTCTCTTATACACAGATGACGCTGCCGACGACACAGCAAGTGTATATCTCGGTGGTCGCCGTAGCATTAAAAATTGTT
>NZ_JBHWGD010000009.1:14724-104088 GCF_042733235.1 Kitasatospora sp. NPDC059722 | reverse complement strand
CCGGCCCGGGCGCCCCGGGCCGCCGCCCCCCCCCCGGGGGTCCCCCCCCGGGGGGGGCCGCCCCCCCCCGCGCCCCCCCGGGGGGGGGGCCCCCGGGGCGGCGGTCCGAGGGTGGTGCGATGTGGTTCGCGGGCCGCCGTGGCTCAGGAGGCGGCGGTTCAGGAGCCGACGGTTCAGGAGGCGGTGCGCACCTCGGAAGACGAGGCGGCGGCGGAGGCCGCGACCGGGGTGACCTCGACGAGACCGGCCTCGCCGAAGGTGAGCTTGCAGGTGTCGGCGCGGTAGGTCGCGACGGCCAGCGCCACCAGGCGGCCGGCCGAGGCGTACTGGGTCGTCATCACCAGCACCGGCGAACCCGGCGGGCGCTCCAGCAGGACGGCCTCGTCGGCCTCGGCGACGCCCAGCTCGACCGCCCGGGACTCGCCGTCGACCTCCAAGCGCTCCAACTGGCGCAGCACCGAACGGGCGCGGTCGCTCTCGGCGCGGAAGCCCGGCAGGTGCGGCAGCGCGCAGGCGGGCACGTGCAGCGACTCGGTGGCCACCGCCCGGCCCTCGACCAGCCGGACCCGGCGCACGGTGTGCACGGTGGCGCCCTCGGCGATGCCCAGGTGCTTGGCGAGCTGCGGGGAGGCCGGGGCGGTGGTGCAGTCCACCGTGCGCCAGGACTGGCTGCGCCCGGCACCGGGCCAGCCCTCCTCCTGCCGGTTGACCGGCACGCCGACGCGCGGGGCGGCGATCAGGGTGCCGATGCCGCGGCGGCGGACCAGGCGGCCCTCCAGCTCCAGCTGGTCGAGCGCCTGGCGCAGCGTCGCGCGGGCAACACCGAAGCGGGCGGAAAGCTCGCGCTCGTTGGGCAGCACCTGGCCGGTGGAGAACTCCGAGTCGATGGCGCGGAGCAGCACCGTGCGCAGGTGCCAGTACTTCGGCTCCGGTACCGACGTGAGCTGCCCTGTCGTCCCCACCGTGTCCTCCACCCTGTCGCGTCCGCCCGGCCGGAGTGGCGGGCTGAGAAGAGGGGCGGATCGCGGGCCCGCTGTCCGCTGTTGCGGCAGGTGGGAGAGCGGGCCTTTATCCGTCCTTCTTTATTAAAGGTCCTTGCAGTAAGCGACCCTAGGGGCATCTCGCGGAGATGGTCAAGACCAATGGCACGGCTTGGTGCGACCGTCGCGGGACTTCATGCCGCGTTCACGTCATTCACGTCCGGACGCGCGTCACGGCGCGGGCCGTACGCATCCACTCGGTAGGCTGCCCGGGTGATCGTGGTGACGAGTGTGAACGTGAACGGAATCCGGGCCGCCGCCAAGAAGGGCTTCATCGAGTGGCTGGCCGCCACCGAGGCGGACGTCATCTGCCTGCAGGAGGTGCGCTCCGAGCCCGGCCAGCTGCCCGTCGAGCTCCGGGACCTGGACGGCTGGCACGCCGTCTGGGCCCCGTCCGTCGCCAAGGGCCGGGCGGGCGTCGCCGTCCTGTCCCGCGCGGAACCGCAGCGGACGGCGATCGGATTCGGATCGGAGGAATTCGACAATTCGGGCAGGTACGTGGAAATCGACCTCCCGGGCCTCACCGTCGCGAGCCTCTACCTCCCCTCCGGCGAGGTCGGCACCGAGCGCCAGGACGAAAAGGAACGCTTCATGGCGGAATTCCTCGTCCACCTCACCGCCCTGCGCACCCGCGCCGCCGCCGACGGCCGCGAGGTCGTCGTCTGCGGCGACTGGAACATCGCGCACCGCCCCGAGGACCTCAAGAACTGGAAGGCCAACCAGAAGTCCGCCGGCTTCCTCCCCGAGGAGCGCGCCTGGCTCTCCCGCGTCTACGACGAGGCCGGCTACGTCGACGTCGTCCGCGCCCTCCACCCCGACCGCACCGGCCCCTACTCCTGGTGGTCCTACCGCGGCCGCGCCTTCGACAACGACTCGGGCTGGCGCATCGACCTAATCGTGTCCACCAAGAATCTCGCCGATAAGGCCATCGAGGCCTACGTCGAACGCGCCGCCACCCACGCCGAGCGGTGGAGCGACCATGCGCCCGTCACCGCCGAATTCGACTTCGACGGGAAGTAACCGACAAGCATGGGTGGTTGACCAGAAGCAACCGGGCGGCCCCTCGGCCATGCCGGGGCCGCCCAACCTCAGCAAACCAGGACAACACGGTCTGCTATCTCACTACCTGATCTGCCGGCACCGTTTTGACAACGCGATTCATACCCCGCCCCGCGGAGCGAACCACCCCGCCGCGTCTGGGATACCACGGCTTCCCGGACGCTACACGCGCTCGGCACTGACGCCTACGCCTCGAGTCACGGGACCGACAGCGCGCAGGCCCTTCCGATACTGTCGGCGACACGGCTGGCCGCTGAGCTCCACCGCGCTGGACGTGACGCCGATGAAGGCCCGGCGTATCGCCACGCCGACTGCGGGCGGCAGCAGGTAGGACCGCCGGATCGCTCGATCCGTTGCGGCAAAGAGGGCCTCGCTGGTGAGGCTGCCCGATGCCTCTGGGGAGTCGCGACCGACGATGTGGTCCCAGATGCGAGCCGGTCGCAGAAGGCCAGGAGAGACGCGGCGATGTCCTCGCACCTTCTGCGACCCGAGTCCGGGTGCTACTCGTCGGCGAAGCTCCGGCGAATGACCCGGTGCACGAGATCTGCGAGGTACGTCTTCGAGTGGCCATTCGGCGTCTGTGCCTCGTCGGCGCGCCACAGCGGCTACCAGCTCGCCATGTGTAGCGTAGCCCCCGGCATGAGCTTCGTCCCAGCCGCCGCACGCAGCCGTTTGCCGGCGCGCCGCCATGGGGACTGTATTGCTCGCTCCGCGCCCCGATAGCGGGGCGCGAGAAAGAGCCAGATGCACGCGCCCATGGCCAGCTCAGCCGCTTCCTCGTGGCCGTCTCCCCCAATATCGCACGCGAGCACCCCCTCGATGATCACTCCGACGGCCCCGCCGTAGCCGTAGGCGCTGTCGGGCCCACCGATCGCCAGCGACCAGGGGGTCTGGACAGTCACCGGCTATCCAGACCTCTGCCGCCACTATCCGAATTCAAACGTAAACACCAAGCCCTGAATGGCCCAGTGAATCTCTCCGCTCAAATGGATCATCAACGCATTCTAGGCACAAATCCTCTCTAGCACACTACGGCACCTCCAGCAATCCTTAGGGGATCCCTCTTGCGGCCACAACCGCAACAGCCATCACCCAACAAAGACGATAGACCCAAGTATCACCGAAGGGCTCCGCGACCATTACCACGGAGCCCTTCTCTTTTTCATCAGGCAATACGGATCAGAAGCTGCGCGTCGGATCGCAAGAAATGATACCTTCTAATCACCGTACAGATCCAAGATAAACCGCTAAAGCCGCCTTAGATCGCACACCGGCGACATATCAGATCCTCCCCAAAGGCAGACATATCAAGGCCATTCGATACTCATATCAGTGCGCGTCCGGCCCCGATTCTGGACCCACATAGATCTCCGTACCGTCGGCATACCACGCCCTCGTATACCCGCCAGCCGGAGCGGAGATTACAAGCTTTCCAGCCTCCAGTGCAACCATTCCGTCATCCCCCCCTTCCGGCCATTCTACGGAGATCGGCGAACTCGGACGTAGGGTAGTTTCATCTGCAGTTGGCTCGAAAGCCACCACGATTGGCCGATCCGACTCGATAATGAATCGCATTTCTCACTCCTTAAGATTATCCATATAATACTGGAGCAAGTGCGCCCTGGATTGGGCACTCGGATTGAGCTTCGAGCGATCTACACCATCCCATTTTGCCGCCGACTTGTCGGCTATATTTTGATAGAAGTTCCGCCACATCTTAGCTTCTGCTTTAGTGAGTCCAAGCTGATCCATTGTTGATACCTGTTCGGGCGTCTCGAGGATCCTCGCATTTTCGAGAGATTGGCCGCCCCATGCCACCTTGCCAAATGCCGTTCGAGTGGGTGCCCCCAATCGCTCCCATGTTGCGTCGAGCTCCTTTACGCCGGGAACTGCCCATTCATCGCAAGGCGCACTGTTGTGGACGAGTACCGGCGAACCGCCTGCAAGCACATAGTACGTGTGCTACGCGACCCCTCCCTACCTGCTTTCTCGCAGGTCAACGGTGGCTTGACGGTCCGTCGGCGTCCGTAGATGTGCGCTGAAGTCCGTGGTTGTTGCCGTCACTACTGCCGTCAGAGGTATAGACCAGTCGTGCTGTTGTCGGCCGCGCGCGTGATCCTACTGCCATGCTCCGGGCTCGGCGCGGACGACGGTGCGGGTGGTCTGCTCGTACGACTGGTGGCCAGTCTGCGCGCAGTGTCCGGCGATCCAGCGTGTCAGCTCTTCCGGGGTGTGCAGCTCGCCGGACGCGGCTCCGCAGTCCTGTTCTTCGCCGGTGATGCAGACGGCTTCGAAGGTCGGCAGCGCCAGGGGGTCAGGGTCGGTGGTCACGCTGTACTCGCGGAACCGGTAGCGGGTGGTCGTGCCCATCAGCGTGTCCTTTCATCGGGTATCGAAGGTCTGCTGCCGTGGAGACGTGGCGGACTTGGCCGTCACTGCTAGTGAGGTCGGGCATCCTCGGTCGTCTCCTGCGGGGCGGGGATGCGCTGCCCGCGTGAGTCCGCGATTCTGAGGGCATCCGACAGGGCCTCGGTCAGCCGGCAGGCCAGCCAGCGGTATTCGACGGCTGGCCCCGCGAGCGTTCCAGGTGCCAGGACGCCTCGGGCGTACTCCAACAGTTCCTCGCCCATGCCGATCTGCACGGTTTCGATGTCGTCGGCGAGGGTCGAGAGGTAGCCCCTGCCGTCGGTGCTCAGGTAGCAGGGGTTCCCGTCCGGGGTGGTCCAAGGGAGCAACCGAGGCCCCTCCCCTGCGGACTCCGCACTCCGACGAGGCAGGCGTTCCGCTTGGCTGCTGTTCTGGTTCATCGTGCCCGCCCGTGGTCGGCTCCGCTGTGGCTGTTGATCAGGGTCCCCTTTGGCGCGAACCTTGCGGAGTAGCCAGCGTGTCTGCCTCTGTGTCTGCCAAGCTGGCCAGGTGAGGGAGACGGTCGGGGAACTGGTCAGGCGGCTGCGCCTGGCGCGCGGTTGGAGCCAGCGGCGGCTGGCAGAGGTGCTGGCCGAGGCTGCTCCTGAGCGCGTTCCTCCGACGCGAAACGACGTGTCCCGCTGGGAGATCGGCACTCGGTCCCCGCGCGAGTGGCTGCCCTTCCTCGCGCTGGTGCTGGAGGTTCCCCGCGAGCTGCTGGAAGCGGCGAAGGCAGTCCAGCTCCCCGAGTCCGCGCCGCGTGTGCTGACCGTGGCCGACTTCCTGCCCGCGGGCGACCCGCTGTCCCTGCTGAGCGCCCGTACGGGCCGTCGGATCGGGGCTGGGCAGGTGGCCGACCTGGCTCAGCGGGTCCACGGCCTGCGGCTGGCCGACGACGTGGTGTACGGCAAGGACCTGATCGGCCCCGCCCTGCGGGAGCTGCGGGCAGCGGTGAAGCTCTACCGGGAGGGCACCCACACCGAGGAAGTGGGAAGCGAACTGCTTCGGGTCATTGGTGAGTTGTCTCAGATCGCCGGGTGGGTGGCCTCCGACGCGGGCGAGCATGCCGAGGCCGAGCGGATCTACCGGCTCGGCATGAGTGCGGCCCGTGCGGCGGGGGACGGGGTGCTGTCGGGGAACGTCGCGGGCTCGCTGGCCTACCAGTGGAGCAACACCGGACGGGCAACCGACGCGGTGCACCTGGCCCGCGCCGCCCTGGACAGCGCCGGGCCGGACGCCCCGCCCAAGGCTCGCGCGCTCTACTTGGACCGCGTGGCCTGGGCCCAAACCCGCGCCGGGCAGGACCGCCCGGCGATGACCGCCCTCGGGGAAGCCGGCGAAGCGCTGGCCCAGGACTCGGCCGGCACCGAATCGCCGTCGTACCTGTACTGGATGGACGCCGGGGAACTCCAGGTCATGGAGGCCCGCGTCTACACCGAGCTGCATCGGCCGCTTCGCGCCGTGCCGCTGCTGACGGACGTCCTGGGTCGTTACGACGCCAGTCACGCGAGGGAGTTGGCGCTGTACCTGTCCTGGCTGGCCGTGGCCTACGCCGATGCGAACGAGCCTGAGGCCGCAGCCGGGACGGCTGGCCGGATGCTCGCCCTGGGGCAGAGCGGCAGCGAACGCACCACGGAGCGCACACGGATCGTGCTGGATCGGCTGCGGGCATTCCGTGACGTCCCCGAAGTCGCCGAGCTGCTGGCGTCCTGATCGTCCCGATCGCGCGGGGGTCGAGTTCGGACTGCTGCTTGCGGGTGTCTCGGCACTCGGCGGGCTTGCGCACGCTCTGGTTACTTGGCACAGGAGCGGTCGGCGGGTCGGCGGGGAGCCTGCGCTGCGGAGCCGAGGCGGCGTCGGACATTGCCCACGGCGGGCCCGGTGGCGGGAGAGGAGGGTCGGACCTCTGGCCGACCCTGTGCCCGCGATCCGGCCGTAGGACGGTCGCAGGCGACAACTTGCTCCGCGACGCGGGCAAGGAGTCCTTATCCCACAACTTGCTCCGACCCTGGGCGGTGCTGGGGTAAGCAGCGCTTATCCCACAACTTGCTCCCATCGGGCACCAGTCGAGCCCCGCTCACGACCTGGCGGACCGCTGGCTGCCGACACCCGTGAAGACCTCGGGGCCGGTCCGACCCTGGGTCGGTCGGCGACGTCGGGCCACCTCCAATGGGCGGGGCCCGACTTGAACCTCGTAGAGAAAATCTGGACGCACACCCACGGCTGGCTGGGTGGGTTTGGGAGCCCGCCGGGGTGGGGGCGGTCAGTAGAGCTGGACGCGCGTGATGACGCAGTGGGGTTCGGGGGCGTCGGCGACGACCACGTACTCGGCGACGCCGAGGGAGCCACCGGACCCCAGTGGGATGCGCCGCTGCTGGGGCCAGCGGTCGGAGGCTGTGCTGCCGGGCACCAGGCCGCGCGTGGTGTTGATCAGCACGCTGGCGGAGACGATGGCGCTGAAGACCTCGCCGGTCACGGCCGGGTCCTGAAACAGGGCCTCGACCTCCGGGGACAGGTAGCAAGGCCACCCGTCGTCGTCCACCCCGTCCTCGTCGTCGTACGGAGTTCCGGAGTCACTCAACGGGCAGCCCCGCCGCACGCCGGGCCTCGACCGCGTCGGCCACGCTTGTCAGGGGCAGCGTGCCGGCGAGGGCGGCAGCGGCGAGCTGATCCCCATGGGTCTGGTCGGCGTCAAGCACCGCCTCACACCACCAGTGCCGCAACACTGCCTCTGCCTCCTGCGGAGCCGCCGCCAGCAGCTCGCGGTAGAACTCCATCCGCCGCGCCCCGGACAGCGCCGCAGCGATCCCCTCGGCGTTGCGCGGCACCGGATCGCCCGCGCCTTCCATGTGGACGGACTGCACCGACATGGCCACCTCCCTGTCTCTGCCCCTACCCGGCCAGTCTGCCTCCCCGGCGCCACAGGCGTCGACACGGCCGCCGTCCCGGTGGGGCTCTGGACCCGAGCCGACCCTATCCGGGTCACGTACGCGACGCGCCGAGCGCCGGGAATGTCACCCGATCCAGCGACCGGCGAGCGGATATCCCCAGGTCAATCGCGGTGCTTGCCGCTCAGCTCCAGGGCTTCGACGCGGCCACGCAGGGCGGTGAGCTGTTTAAGCGCCTCGGCCAGCGCCAGCTCCAGCGCCTCGACGCGAGCCGCCGTCCCGCCCACAGGCGGGTTCCCTGCCTCCGGGTCACCGGTGTCGGTGTCGGCGTCGGCGTCGAGGCGGGCGTCGGGGTGGGCGACGAAGGCTCCCTTGCCGGGGCGGGAGATCGCGTAGCCGTCCTGCTTCAGCAGGGCCATGGCCTTCTGCACGGACAGGCTGGAGGCCCCGTACCCCGCCATCAAAACGGCCTGCGTCGGCAACGCGTCCCCAGGCTTCAGCTCCCCGGAGCGGATCCGCCCCCGCAGGGCCTCGGCGATGACCTCGAACGTCAGCAGCACCGTGCCGCCCGCCGGTCTACGTCCCCGCCGCCCCACCGTCACCGCAGGTCACCCCGCTTTCTCTGCGCCTCTACCACCGAAATCCGGCCCGTCCAAAACGGAAGACCGGGGCCACAGTACCCGCGTCCCCACCGGCCACCGAAATAGATGAGGAGGGATGCACTTGAATGCGCGCTTGAAGCGATGCTACCTTCACGCACCGCTGGCGAACACCACCGCTGAACAGGCCAGACGTCCCCGGCCCACCATCCGCGCCCGCCGTCACGCGCACCGTGCCCACGTGCGCCGATCACCCGGGTCGCCCCTCAAACGCCTCTCCTCTTCTCCCGACTCCTGCCGGAGGTCTGTCCCCATGCCCGCGCAGCTCCAACTCCCCACCCCCGCAACCACCTCCACTCCCGCCAGCACGGCGTGCGCCGCACCGGCGCGCACCACCAGCGCCGACACATCCACGCACAGGAACTCGGCGCTGGAACGCCGGGCGCGGCTGACCGCCAGGCTCGCAAAGCTCGCCGCCGCCGGATACCTCGCACCCCTGGCCCGGCAGATCGGCTCACTGGGCGGCTGCGCCCGCCCGATCCGCATGACCGGCCACCGCACCCGCCTGGACACCACCACCGGCCAGATCCTCGACCACCTCGACACCCGCCACCTGCCCGCCGGCGAACTCCTGCTGCGCTGCGGCAACCGCCGCACCACCCGCTGCCCCGCCTGCTCCACCCTCTACCGCTACGACACCTACCAGCTCATCGCCGCCGGACTACGCGGCGGAAAAACCGTCCCCACCACCGTCGCCACCCACCCCCGCGTCTTCGCCACCCTCACCGCCCCCGGCTTCGGCCCCGTCCACAACCAACCCGGCACCGCCCCCTGCACCTGCGGCACCCGGCACGCCGACGGCGACCCGCTCCTCGGCACACCGCTGAACCCGCAGCGGTACGACTACACAGGCGCGGTGCTGTGGAACGCCCACGCCCCAGCCCTGTGGGCCCGCTTCACCACCCACCTGCGCCGCGAGATCGCCAAGGCCGCAGGACTGACCCAGCGCACCCTGCGCCACCACGCCACGCTCTCCTACGCCAAGGTCGCCGAATACCAAAAGCGCGGCCAGATCCACTTCCACACCGTCATCCGCATCGACGGACCCACCGGCCCCACCAGCACCCCACCCACCTGGGCCACCACAGACCTCCTCGACCACGCCGTCCGTACCGCCGCCCAGCGCACCCGTGTCCAGCAGCAACGCCTCTCCGGGGCCGGGGGAGCCGACCGGGCACAGCTGCTGGAGCCCCCGGTGTTCTGGTTCGGGCACCAGATCGACGTCCGCGCGATCCGCAGCACCGACTTCACCGGCGACGCCCCCGTCACCGACCGCCACGTAGCCGCCTACATCGCCAAGTACGCCACCAAGGGCGCCGAAACCACCACCGGCACCCTCGACCGCCGACTCCGCTTCCTGGCCGAACTCGCCCAGCACGACCTCACCGACCACGCCCGCCGCATGATCCACACCGCCTGGCACCTCGGCACCCGGCCCGAGCACACCCACCTCCGCCTGCGCCAGTGGGCCCACATGCTCGGCTTCCGAGGCCACTTCTCCACCCGCACCCGCCACTACTCCACCACCCTCACCCACCTCCGAGCCGAACGCACCACCTGGCGCGCCCGCCAAGACGACGCCCAAGAGTGGCCTGGTCAGAGCCAGCCGGTCACTGACCGGCACAGTGACCGCAGTGACCGCGCTGCCCTGACCGCCGGTCACACCGACCCCAACGCCGGTCACCGCAGCGGTCACCGCACGCAGGGCGGGCGGCGCATTGGCGCGGACACGACCCTGGTGATCTCGCACTGGCAGTACGCCGGAAGCGGCCTCCTGCCCGAACTCGTCCACCTCACAGACCTCCTCGCCGCTGCACCACAGCCCCGGCCCGAGCAAACAGCCCACCCCCGGCAGGCGCGACGCGCCGATGACCGAGCCGGTCACTCCACCGGCCCGCTGACCGCCCCCGTCCAGACGGAGGCCAGCGCGTGAACCCCGACCCCGAACTCCTCACCGTCCCCCAGGTCATGGCCCGACTCAAGATCAGCCGCTCCACCGTCTACGACCTCATCCGCACCCGGCAGCTCGCCTCGATCACCATCGGCCGCTCCCGCCGCATCCCCGCCCACGCCCTGACCGCCCTCATCCACCACCACCTCGAAGAGGCAGCCTGATGACCACCCCCAACACCAACCCCGCCTCCACTCCCGGTACCGGCTCGCGCAGGGTCCGCGCCAACGGCGACGGCACCGTCTACCAACGCAAGGACGGACGCTGGGAAGCCGCCGGATACGTCCTGGCCGTCGGCGACACCCGCAAGCGCGTCCGCGTCTACGGCATCACCCGCAAGGAGGCATTGACGAAGCTCACCGAGAAGATCGCCACCAGCAACCGCGGGGTCCCCACCCCCTCCGCGCAGGGCAGCGTCGCAGCGTTCCTCACCTACTGGCTGGAGACCGTCGCTGTCCACCGCCTCCGCGAGAACACTCACACCCGCTACACCGCTTGCACCCGCCTCTACCTCATCCCCGACCTCGGCAAGAAGAAGCTCTCCAAGCTCACCGCCAAGGACGTCCGCACCTGGCTCGACCAACTCCGCACCACCTGCCAGTGCTGCGCACGTGGCCTCGACACCGCCCGCGACCAGCCCCAGTGCTGCGCGGTCGGCAAGTGCTGCGGCAAGCGGCTCTCGCCGCTGACGCTGGCCTACGTGCACTCCGTGCTCAAGTCCGCCCTGGAGCACGCCGTCCGGGAGGAGGAGATCCCCCGCAACGTCGCCAGGAACGTCCGCATGGGCACACCCCGCCCGCGCCGCTTTGAACCCCTCACCGCCGAGGAGGCGCGCGTGTTCCTGACCGCGACGAGCGGTCACCGGCTGAGCGCGCTGTTCGAAGTCGCCCTTCGGACCGGACTGCGCAAGGGCGAACTCCTCGGCCTGCGCTGGGAGGACCTCGACCTGGCCGGCGGGACCGCCAGCATCCGCCGCACCTTGCAGCGCACCAATTCCAGCGGCCTGACCGCTCTGCCAACCAAGACCCAGAGCTCGGAACGGCGGATCGCCCTGCCCACCCCATGCCTGCGCTCCCTCGAACAGCACCGCGACCGGCAGCGCCAGGAACGCCAAGCGGCGGGGGCGGACTGGAAGGACAGCGGCTACGTGTTCACCCGGCCCGACGGTGCCCCGATCGAGGGAGCCACCCTCACCCGGCACTTCACTGCCCTGCTCCGCCGGGCCAGGCTCCGCCGCATCCGCTTTCATGATCTTCGGCACTCGGCAGCAACCCTGCTCCTGGAGCAGGGCGTCGAACTCGTCGTCATCAAGGAACTCCTCGGTCACGCCCACATCGGCGTGACCGCGACGGTGTACGCCCACGTCCGGCTCCGCCTGCAGAGGCAGGCCATCGACCTCCTCGGCAACGCCCTCCGTGACCCCACCAAGCCCGTCGCCGAGCCCGACGATGGTGACGAACCGCCGCTTTGTGCAATCACCGTCCGTTGACGTTGCCGTCAACTACTGCCGTCAAGACGGCAAGAAGCCCCGCCAGGACCACCACGGTCCTGGCGGGGCTTCTTGCCGCTCAAATCATGGAATTACATTCCCTGATGCCAGCTAATGCCGGGCATAGCTTTTTCTTGCACGGGCTAGGACGTCGACAGCCTGTGCAGATCCAACGCGCACTCGGACGGCAGGAGATGACGTTTCGAGAAGCGAATCCCCAAGTCCGGTGGCCAAGGCCCGCAAGGCGGCCTCTCGCACAAGACCGAACTCGCTTTCATCGTCGGCGATATCCATCAAACTTTTCGCCAAGTCCGTCGGCCCGCCTGCCTTTCGAAGGTGCCTGCCAGTGATGGAAATGGCGATATCTCGAACATCGCCATCAACATCCCAATCGACTCCAGCCAGGAAGCTGCGGAGCTCAGGGAGGAGCTCAGAAGACATCCCCCAGTAGTCACCAAGTACCTGCAAGGCAAGGCGGGACAGCATTGGATCCGCAGGCATACGGAGATACTGCCTGACAGCCTCCGCTTGGGCAGAGGAACCCGCTAGTCCAACCACGTGCAACGCTGTATACAGGTCTCCCTGACTTGTCCGGCCCTTAGAAATTGCCTCCACGGCAACGCCGAGCTCTCTAGCGCTCAGCGTCCCAGATTTCGCTTTACTGAGCATGTCTCTAAAATCTGCCATCAGTGCCTCGGGACATATTTCTCTGAGTAGTCGAGCAGTTTGCTTGCCTGGCTGAGTTCGTCCTGCAGTGATGGGAAGCTCGGGTCATCAACCCCTGCCTTTGACATCTGCACCTTGATCTGGTGAATGCGATTCAGGAGACCCTTCTGAGCGTCTCGAACCTCCCCAACATGGTCCCAAGGAGTTCCATCAGCCTTTCGCGCAACAACCTCGCCACCGAGTTCGCGTTGAGCGGCATCCAGATCCCTGAAAGTGAGATGCTCGGCAATCCTGTCTGTCTTTGTCGGAATGCCGCAGCTCGAATTATGCACAAGCACTGGCATGGTACCAGCGAGTACATAGTACGTGTGGAGGTCGGAGACTGTGAGGTTGTAGGTGACAACCTCCTGATGATAGTTCCGTACGCCCGCTACGGTGACCGAAGCTCCGTCGGAATTTCGGAGTTCTTCACCCGCCCTAAGCTCACTGGCTTCGGTCCAGCGTCCGTTGGTAAGGCTCCAGAAGGGGTGGTGCCAGGTAGTGGTCAGCGTTCGGCCCTGAGCCTGCTCTGATGCACCCGAGGCCAGTGCCCCCTGGAACGACAGGTCGGTGAAGTCCTCGTCATTAGGTGTCACCACGACAGCCGCTACGGCCTTGTAGCCGGTTTCTCCCGTTTGAGGATTCGTTGCAAGAACTTGGTCCCCGACCTTGATTTGTTCGATTGGCGTCTGCTGGCCGTCGGCCATGACAACGAGGGTTCCCGCAACGAAGCTCTGACACAGACGTGCGCGCGCGCTCCCAGAGAGGCCTCCGAGCTCTCCCGGCCTGCCGCCTCTGGCAGCGAGGCCCATCATCGACCCGGCGACTGCATTGGCCGCCTTCTCAGCCGGGGACGGTCCGAAGGGCGTCTCAAGTGGGGCACCGATGGCGCCGTGCCCGGTCACTTGCCCTTCGAGGCCGCAGTCGATATAGAGGCAGTAGTTGGCTCGGAAGAAGTCGGCTTCTTCCTCAGTTGCGCCATACTGCCACATCCGCAGTGCCGCCCAGTCGACGGAGCTCTGACCCGAGTTGTACTTGATGCTTACACGGACCTGCTCAGCGGTGGACGCGATTCTGACCGGTTCCTGATGCTGGGCCATTCCTGCCGTCTTCAGGAAAGAGCGCATAGTACGTTCTTCCAGGGAAGGACATGAGTTGTCGTTCCTGCAGTCGAATGATCCGTAACCCTTATTTCCTGTGTTCCCGTGATCACCTTCGAGGGGCCCAAGGTCGACCGGCAAACGAGCGCAGCCAGATAGATCACAGGACGGATCTGGCCTAAGGCCCGTCGGGTCAGAGAGGTTTACGGGATCGTTGGTGCTGTAGGCGTAGCCGTTCCACTGCTGGGGGTTGGTGGTGTCGAGGATCGGGTCCGGGCTGATGAAGCGTCCGGTGGTGGGGTCGTACTGGCGTGCTCCGAGGTTGGTGAGGCCGGTGGTGTCGTCCTTGCTGCCGCCGACGAAGCCCTTGGTGCCGGCCCACGCCGACACGGTGGGCTGGGCCCCGCGGGGGTTACCGAAAGGATCGGTGGGTCGCCGGGTGACGGTCTGGTTCGCGTCCGTGTTGACCTGGACACCGTTGGTGCCGTGCGGGTCGGCCGCTTGGATCAGGACGGTGCCGCCGCCGATGGCTGCGGTGACCCTGGTGTAGGTCAGGCCGCCGGGCGCGGCAAAGGAGCGGACGTTGTTCGTCGAGCCGCTGGACGTGTCGAGAGTGAGTTCGTCGGTGGGCAGGTTGAGCGTGGTCTTGCCGGGGTTTCGGCGGAGAAGCTGGTTGCCGTCGGCGTCGTAGAGGTAGGTCGTGGCGTCGGCCTGGCCGGTCTTGGTGAGGGTGTCGAGCTTGTCCTCGCCGTTCCAGGACAGGGTGGTGGTGCCGCTGGTGTCGGTGATGGCCGTGGTTCGGCCCTTGGCGTCGTACTGGTAGCCGACAGCCTTGGTGCCTGCGGGTCCGGTGGTGGTGGAAGTGAGCAGGGCGTGGGGCCCGCCGGTTCCGCCGCCGGTCTTGGACGCGCTGGTGGGGGTGTTGGTGCTCTTCGCGGTTCCGAAGGTCTGGGTGGTGGTGGTGTCGTTGAGGCTGTTGCCGGTGATGTCGTGCTGGATGAGGCCGGTGCGGTTTCCGGTGGCGTCGTAGCTGTAAGTGTTCCAGTACGGCACCGGGCCGCCGATGGTGCGGCCGCCGGGGTTGACGGTGGCTGGGCCGCTGACGTTGTTGCAGCCGCCGATGCCGGGGACGGTGGTAGAGCTACCGGTGCCGTGCTTGGTGCCGGCCGAGTCGGTCCAGTCGGCGGTGGTGGAGGTGCCGCCGGTGTCGGTCCAGGCATTGGTCAGCCGGCCCAGGTAGTCGTAGGTGAAGCACTGGGTGTCGGTTGCCGAGGCGTCCTGGATGTTGGCAACGGACGTGATCCGCCCGGACGGGGTGTAGGTGTAGCTGGTCTGGTCGATGGAGACCGTGCCGACCTGGCGGTCCACGAAGGAGTTGATGACCCGTCCGGTGGCCCAGTCGTATTGCTGTGTGGAGACGACCTGTGTGCCGTAGTCGCCGGCCGTGGTCCGCACGGGCCGGGCGAGGGCGTCGTAGTCGACCTGCTGGACGATGCTCTGGTCGAGGCTCGCGATGGAGAACAGGAGGCCCGTAGTGGTTCGGGCGTAAGTGGCGGACTCAGCTGGGAGTCCTCCGGCCGCGGGAATGCTGCTCTGCGTCAGCGCGCCGAGGACCGGGCTATAGGTGTTGGTGGTGGTGTAGGTACCGGCGAGCGCCCCTTCGACGGACGGGATGATGACGGAGGCCCCGAGCGGCCGGTAGGCGGTGTCGTAGCCCGTGACGGCCTTGGTGTAGGCCGCTCCGCTCGATCCGCCCACGTAGCGGGTAGAGGAGGTGGGCTGGCCCTTGGCGAGGGTGTCGTAGACCCAGGAGGCCAGTTGGTTCGTCGGCGCCACGCTCCCGTTGAACATGCCGGTCTTCCGACCGAGCAGGTCGTAGGTGTAGGCAAGGGTGTTGCCCTTGGCGTCGACGGTGTGATCGATGCGCGAGTTGGCGTCGTAGAAACTCTGCGAGACACCGGTGTCCGGATCGGACGCGGAGATCTGCCGTCCGCGCAGGTCGTAGGTGTTGGCCCAGGTGTTGCCGCTGCTGTCGGTGCGGCCAGTGGGCTGGCCGATCGGTGAATAGGTGTAGCTGGTGACGTCCGCGTCGGCGCTATTGCCCGTCGCGTTGGGCGTGCGGTACTGCCACAGCGCAGTGGGGTTTCCACGAGCGTCAGTCATGGTCGAGCTCGGCGTGCCACCGCTGGGCGGGGTGGTGTCGGTCCGGTCCGCTCCCGGGTAGGCGCTGGTGGCGGCCCACTGGAGGTTGCCGTAGGAGCGGAACTCCGCTCGCACGACGCGTCCGTTGCCGTCGTAGGTGTTCCAGGTCTGGCCCGGTACCTGGCCGTCGGCTGCAGGCATGAAGATCGACTCGGTGGGGAACGACTTCCCCTCGTAGTACGCGGAGGAAGTCTTGATCGCCCAACCGTGCGTGTCGTAGACGGTATCGGTGATCAGGCGACCGGTCGGTCGGGCGTCGCTCGTTCGCTGGTTTTGACGCGGACGGCCCAGGCCATCGTAAATGTCGATGTTCACCGAATACGTGGCCGCGTCGTCGTTGAGCGTCTCGGTCTTGACCGTGGACGGTGCCGAACTGCCCTTGACCCCGTAAGTGAACCTTCGGCTCGGGAGCTTCGCCGTCGGGCGGTCCGGCATCCAGACAGCGGTGAGCCGACCGAGTGCGTCGTACTGCTGCGTGATGACGCGGCCGTTGGCATCAGTGCTGCTCAGTGTCGACCCGCGCGCCGGATCCTGCGTGACCATCGTGGTCCAGCCCGCGCCCATGGGACCCACGGCCTGTACCTGGGTCGGGAGCGCACCATCGGCCGGGGTAGGCAGGACCTTGGTTACCGCAGGAGTGACCGACGGTCCGCTCAGCTGCGCGCCTGCGGCGTTGTAAGTGGTCCCATCGGTGGTCGCGTTGGTCAGGCCTCGGCCATACACGTCGAAGGTCGCGTTACCGACCTGGGTGTAGACGGCGTTTCCGGCCTGGTCGAAGTGGTCGAGTGCCTGGGAGCTGGATCCGTCCCCCGTCGTGCCGGCCCGGCCGAAAGGCTTGCCGTCGTAGATCGTGTGGCTGCCGGACAGGGTGGTGGCCGAGGTGGCCTTGCCGGAGCAGGCACCCTGGTAGGTGATCTTCTCCGAGACCAGCGTCAGCAGTTGCGGGTTGTCACTGACCGCGTAGCTGGTGGTCGCGCAGGTCTCGGGAGTGGCGGCGGTACCGTCGCCCTTGTCGTCGACCTTGATGGCACGGTTGCCGTTGGCCGGCTCCGTGGTCGTGACCTTCGTTGTCGTACGCCACGTCCCGTCGGCCAGCCTGGACTTGGTGATCGCCGTGGTCTCGGAGTCAGGCCTCCAGGCGTAGATCTTCGGCGCGCCGGCGCTCTGGGCGTGGGTCGCTGAGGTCTGCTGCCCGTTGTAGGTGGCTCCCGAGATGGCCGTCACTGTCCCACCAGCCTGGTCGAAGACCTCTGTGGCTACAACGCGGCCGGCGAGTTGGGCACTGTCAGGGACGCTGCCGCCGAGGGGGCTGGGAACGTCGGGGACGGTGCGTAGGGTCTTGCCGTCGGCGAGATAGTCGCCGGCCATGCCCCGCAGGTAGGTGACACGCTGCTGGGTCTTGGGGGCTTCGCTCCCGGCACCGATGCCAGTGGTCGTGGTCACGGACTGGTAGCCGCGGAACTGGTTCCAGCTGCGGGTCCTGGGGTCGGTGAACTCGCCGTCGTTGCGGTGCCAGGCTGCGCCACCGCTGTAGGTGTACTCGGTGGTCTTGGCGATCGCGGGGGTGCTGACGAGGTCCTGCTCAACGACGCTCTTGACGAGGGGCTTGTCGAACCAGTCGTTAACCGGGTCCGCTGAGGACTGGTTGGGCAGGTACCACTTGACGGGCATGCAGGCCATCGAGTTGTTGTCCTCGGATGCCGGCATGCGGTTGTTGACGCGGGAGCACTCGGGATCGGTGTAAAGGACGTTGATCCGCGCGCCCGTCTCGGTCGTGATTCCCTGAATGCGCGGGCGCATGAACCACGGCGAGGCCGGGACGACTCCGTCGATGCGGTTGGCCCTCATCTTGTACTGGAACTGCGCCGGGGGCAGGTTCTTGATCTCTGCCTGGCCGTTGCTCGGCACGCGCTGGACGGAGTCGAGCTGCAGGAGGCGCTTGGTTCCGTCACCGGGGTCGGCGAGTTCCTGGTTGAGGTTCCAGGTGTCGACGGTGCGGTAGGCGGAGTTGACGAGAACCTGGGTGCTGATGGTGGTCAGGCGCTTGGTGGTGAAGAAGGTGGGTGCCGAGTTCACGCAGG
Organism: Kitasatospora sp. NPDC059722; assembly: GCF_042733235.1. Taxonomy (NCBI): domain Bacteria; kingdom Bacillati; phylum Actinomycetota; class Actinomycetes; order Kitasatosporales; family Streptomycetaceae; genus Kitasatospora; species Kitasatospora sp. NPDC059722. The sequence goes on along the minus strand of NZ_JBHWGD010000009.1, from coordinate 86,508 downwards.
AGCTGTCGGTGCAGATCTGGTCAACGGGCGTGTCCGGCCAAGAGTCGGCGTTGGCCGTGGTCCGCTGGCCTTCGGAGCAGTCAGTGGTGGCGTTGGGGGTACAGCGCTCGGCAACGGCGAAGAGGATCTTGGCTGCCGGGTTGGCGCCGCCCTTGGCTGCCTTCTGGTCGTCCAGGCGCTGGCCGTAGCCGATCTCCTTGAGATAGCCGGCCCGCTGGTAGTCGGTGAGCGTGCCGTTGGAGCCGCTCTGGACCTTGCCGCGCTGGTACTTGTTTCCCTCGGTGGCGTACTTGTACGTGATCAGATTGCCGTGGGTGTCGACGACGTAGTCGAGCTGCCAGCGCCAGGCCATCTGACACCAGGAGTTATTCCCACTGCCAGAGTTGTAGCAGGGGTCGCCGTTGTTCGGCGAGTACACCGGCGTGGTGAGAACGGAGTTCGCGGCCGGATCACTGCCGTCACCTCCCGGCAGATGGTTGAGCCCGAAGTAGTACTGGACGCCGTCGGGCGTGGTGATCCGCCAGTACTCCATGCCCTGGTAATCGACGTCACCTGCGGCCTTGGGCGCCCCAGTGAGTTGCTCGACCTTGGCGCCATCGTCACCTTCGAGGTGCCAGGTACGTGTCGCGTCGTCGCGAACGATGGCTCCGGAGCGTCCGGCAAGGGAGAGGCTGGCGTTCTGCCCGCCCCAGCATGCGTCGGCAGAACCGGTGATCCCTGCCGCGTCGCAACTGCGGTAGGACCGTTCGATGTAGCCAGGCTCGTAACCCCAGCCGTCACCGACCCACGACGGCTGTGCATTGACCGCGGACGTCTTGCCGTCCACATCGGCCGAGTTGTAGCCGAGCGCCACAGCCGGAGCCGCACCGCCGAGCGCGGGCGGCACCTGAATCGGGTAACTGTAAGTGAAGTTGCCCGTGCCGGACCCGGCGGTCCAGGCCGACGACGAAGAGAGGGACGTCGCCGTGTAGTTGCCCATAGCACCGTTCGGCGACGGTGCCGCAGCGAGCACAACCGACCCGCCGCTACCTCCCGCACCAGGGTCTGCCACCGGCTGCGCTGGCGCCGCCACTGTGAAGGAGGCCTTCACCGCGCCGTTCTGCCCCTGATGGGGGGTCGATGCGCTGGGCATGGTGACGTCAGCAGTGATCTTGCCGCGCCCGTCGGCGTTCGCCGGGACTGGGGTCTGTGTGCGGCACTCCGGCACGTCCGGCGAGGTCAACGCACAAGACGGCAGGGCGACGAGGACTGCCCGGTCGGACCATCCGGCGGCCTGCAGTGCCTTCAGGTCCAGGGTGACGCTCGCAGAACGCCCGCTGCCACCGGCACCCGCCTCGGCATCGGCCACGGCGATGAGCGGGCCGGTGACGCCGGCAGCCTTGCCCTTGTCCTGTCCGGTCACCTGAACTGTGACCGTGCGCGCGCTCTCCCCCTTGCCAGTAGTGGGAGCAACGGTGACGGCCAGCGTCCCGGCCCTTGAACCGTTCGCGCCGCTGGAAGCAGGCGAGGCACCACCGGTCGCCCTGCGGGCAGCCTCGGCCTCAGCGCTATCAGCCCCTACCGTCACTGTCGCAGTGCCGGTCACCAGCGGCGCTGCGGGCTCCGGCGTCCAAACAGGAGCCTTGACCACCGGCTTGGACGCCGATATCTGGACATCTTGCCCCGCGACCGAGACCGTTCCGTCGCCCAGGGGTGTGTGGGGAGGGGTCCAGACCTTGCCCTTCGGCTCGGGGTAGGTCCACGCCACGGCCGGCGGAACAGTCAGGCCTGTCAATGTCAGGGCGACTGTCGCCGCCACAGCAGGCGACCGCCACCGGCCACCTGCTGGTCTCCCGGCCCGTTTACGGGCAGGCCAAACCATCGTCACATCTCCTCGTTTGTTGTCGACATGGCGGCAAGTAAGCACGCCGTCTCATGGTCGATGTGACGATACGTGCAGGCTCTGACACGCCCTGAGGGCGTTCAAGCACCTCCATGAGATCTTTATAAAGTCTTGATGTCTCGATCCGTCCGTATCCAGACATACCTATGCAAGATGCCAAACGGTTTGACCTATCGGCAGGTCAGGCCACATCGTTCCCATCCGAACGCAGACCCACGACGGCGTCTGCCGACCGGGAGGGACTCACAAAGGCATCATGTCCACCACGCCACGGACAATCGCGCACACACCACCACCATCGATACGCAGGCGCACCACTCGTCTGACCGCACTCGCCGCAGGGTGCGTCCTCAGCCTCGGCCTGATCGCCGCGCCGTCCGCACTCGCCGCCGACTCGGCCACACCGCCCGTGCACGGGCCTTTCGACGGCACGGCGCCGCTTATTCCGACCAAGCCAGCACCGCCTCGCACGCCGCTCCAGCAGGCGATGCTCGATGCCCTCGCCAAGGCCAAGTCCACGGGCAAGCCGGTCGTTGTGGACGCGATGACCGATGTGGCGTCGAAGACCGTGGCGAACCCCAACGGCACCCTGTCAACGACGGACAACGCGCTGCCGGTCCGGGTGAAGCAGGCCGGCGGCTGGGCCGACATCGACTCCACCCTTCGCCAGAATCCCGATGGCTCGATCAGCCCGGCCGTCGCCGGTACCGCGCTGATGTTCTCCGGAGGCGGCAGCGGTCCGATGGCCACTTTGGCGACGGCCGACGGCAAGACGTTGTCCGTGGGCGCCCCGTTCGCTCTGCCAAAGCCGGCCCTGAACGGGGACACGGCGACGTACGCGAACGTTCTGCCCGGTGTGGACCTCCAGGTGACCGCCCTGCCGGTCGGCGGCTGGCGCGACGTCATCGTCGTGCGCACGGCAGAGGCCGCGGCCAACCCGGCGCTCAAGACCCTGCGTTTCCCGCTCACCGCCCAGGGCCTGACGGTCGCCTCCGACGACAAGGGCAGCATCGACGTCAAGGACGACAAGGGCGGCCTGCGGTTCCGCTCCCCCGCCCCCCTGCAGTGGGACTCCGCCAAGCCCGCGCCCTCAGCTTCGGCCGTCGCCTCCAGGTCGTACGCCCGCACGGCGCTGACCGCAGCACCTGCCGCCGAGTCGGCGCCCGTGCCCGCAGGAACCGTCCCGTCGACGGCCGAGGCTCCGGGCGATGGCGCGAACATCGCCGCAATCAGCACCAGGGTCACGGGTGATGCGATCGAGCTCACCCCTGACCAGAAGGCTCTCGGCTCCGGCACCGGTCCCTGGTACCTGGACCCGACGCTCACCGCCGTCACCAGCTACACCCAGAGCTCCGTCGAGGTCCAGGAGAACTACAAGAGCGCGAAGAACTGGAACACCAAGTCCAACCTCGCTACCGGATTCTGCGGCTACCACAGCTCCGACCCCAGCCTGGACTGCGGCAACACGGGCCGGCAGCGGGCGTACTTCCAGTTCGGCGTCAACCCAGCCATCTACACCCAGGTCGGAGGTGCGGAGGTCCCGCCGACCCTGTACACATCGACCCTCAACGCCCAGGTCACCGGCGCCTCCAGCCCCAGCACCACCACCAACCTCGGCGTCTACTGGGCCCCCACCGGCATCAACGGGGACACCAACTGGTACCAGCAGCCCTGCAACGACAACGGTAACCAGGTCATGGGCGGCTGCTCCTACGTCGGCGGACAGCCGATCACCGGCTCCGGCCCGATGGCCGTCGACGTCACCGACATCATGAAGCAGGCGGCCAACGGCAAGTGGGCGACCTGGACCATCGGCATCGCCCCGAGCGACACCGAGTGGACCAAGGAGTACCGCCACACCATCGCCAGCAACCCCAGCGTCACCACCACCTACGACATCACCCCCACCGTGTGGAGCCCACACACCATCCCCGCGCCCGGCTTCGCGAGCAACAACAGCAAGGCCGAGTGCACCACCGGCGGCGCCCACCCCTGGGACAACCCCGGCTGGGTCGGCAGCAACCAGAACATCAACCTCACCGCCAGCAGCTACTCACCCAGCGGCCAAAACCTCTACACCGGCTTCCACCTGTGGGACGACAACGACCCCAACTTCAGCCTGGGAAGCAACAACGGCGGCTGGCTCGGCAGCTACAACAACCCCGGCTACACCCTGCCTGTCGGGTCCCTGAGCGACGGCCACCAGTACGGCTGGTACGCCCAGTCCGCCGACGGCCTCCTCACCTCGCCGCAGAGCGCCTGGTGCTACTTCCGCGTCGACAAGACCAACCCCCGCGTCAGCATCAGCTCCACCGACTTCCCACCGTCCGGCACCCCCAACCCCACCCCGGCCAAGTACATGAACGACTGGGGCACGTTCACCATCAACGCCGACGACCCGTCCCCGGGTGCCGGCCTACAGGCCTCCGGCGTCGCCTGTGTGCGCGTGAGCACCGATTCGACCGTGGTGGTCGGCTGGAAGTGCGGTGACAACGGCACCCTGCCGGCCGGTCAGGCATACAGTTACCAGCCGCACCAGTGGGGCACCAACACCCTCTACGCCCAGGCCATGGACAACGCCGGCAACTACAGCCAGCCCGCCATCTACAACTTCTACGTGCCCTGGAAGCCCGGCACCCAGCCCCTGTTCGGTGACATCGACAACGACCAGAAGGCCGACATCGTCCTCAGCGACAAGAACGGCGACCTGCGCATCATCGGAGGTACCTCCGACCCGGCTTCCTCCACCGCAGCTCCCGCCGCCGCCGCGCCCGGCAACAACAACTACGGCGCCACCTGGGCCGACTACCAGATCAGCCACCGCGGCGCCTTCACCGTCGGTCAGCCCGTCGACCAGCTCGTCGCCCACTACACCAAGGACAACGCGCCCGCGCTGAAATCCGTCCTGTACATCCTGACCAACGACGGCGGCGGGCACTTCGACACGCTCACGCCCATCACGCCAGCGCGGCCTGCCTGCATGATCTACGGCACCACCAACACTGCCTGCGACGGCTACAACTCGCAGGACTGGAGCGATGTCTCGCAGGTGATCGCCTTCGGCACTCCCAAGGGCGAGGCCGTGGGTCCCAAGGTCGGCGATCCGACGAAGACGGTCTTCACCAAGCAGACCTCCGTCATGACCCTGGAGAACAACAAGCTCTACATCTTCAACCCGTCCGGCAACGCCTTCGGCAGCGCAACACTCATCCCCACCGCTTCCGGCAGCTGGAGCGACCTTGAATTGATCAACCCCGGTGCCGCGAACGGCATCACGACCAATCCGAAGGCTCCCGCGGCGACTGCGGCCACGAACCAGCCCACGCTGTGGGCGCGCAACCGCATCACCGGCGACGTCTACGCCTACCCGCTCGGCTGGAATACCGACGGATCCGTTGACTACTCCGCGCTGACCGCGCCCGACAAGGGAATCAAACTCACCACCACCCCAGTGCCCGCGGCCACTTACCCTCGTATCGGCGCCGCGACCCTTTACAACGGCGACAACGTCTCGCTCTGGGCCGTCGACACCAAGAACGCCATCACGATCTACCCCGGCCTGAACCCCAGCGGCGTCGCCGGCAAGGTCGACAAGCTCGACGGGCCACAGAACGCGGGCTACACCGACGCAAGTTTCTCCGTCCACCCCAACAGCGTCGGCTCGCAGTGCATGGACGCTTCCGGCGGTCCCCGCGACGGCGCCGAACTCGCCATCTACAACTGCTGGAACACCGTCAACCAGCGATTCAACTTCGCCACCGACGGCACCATCCGCGCTGGCAGCTACTGCCTCTCCACCAAGGACAACGCCCTCGCCAACGGCACCCGCGTCATCCTCACCACCTGTAACGGCACCGACGGCCAGAAGTGGACCATGCGCCCCGACGGCCGCATCTACCTTCCCGCCACCGTCGACGCGGCCAACCCTGGCGGCCGATGCCTCGAACTACCCGGATGGGCCACCGACCAGGGAACCCGCCTCGGAATCTGGAACTGCCCCGGCCTGCAGGCCAACCAGCAGTGGACCATCGCACGCGAACGCACCCCGTAGCGCAGCCACCACCCGCATAAGGTGAGCTGGCGGAAATACCTGCAGGGCGAGGCTCCAGTAACTCCCGGAGCCTCGCCCTGAGTTCTTCGTCTCGACCCTGCACAGCCCGAACGAACAGCGCTCCATAACCAGGCCTGAGAACCTGGGCTCTGCCAAGTAGTACTCCAGCACGACTTCGACGTTTTGCCTGTTCAGAGGGCTGCGCGATGGAGTGTAGTGGGCTGGTGCTCCATCAGGGGCGGTCTTGATGAGACCGTCCCTCGATCGTGTGCAGCCGGCGTTGATAGTGGCAGCGGCGGGCGACGGCCTGGCGTTCCCGTCGCCCGATGGACCAGTTCAAGGCAATGAGCGCGGGGCGAGCACCGTGGCGGACGCGGGCCGTGCGGACGGCCAGTTGCCAGGAGTCGCCAGATCTCTGTCACGGTGAGGTCAACCATGGGGCAGGAACCGTTTCTGCAGCCCCCTTTGACGCCGCTGCCGCCATCGCGGCCAGGAAGGCGAGTGGTACCCAGCGTTGATGAGGGCGTCCCGGATCCGAGACGTGCTGGTCGTAGCGGGTGTCGGTGGGGTTCATCTGGACTGCCCGGGCAGCATGAAGAAGCTGTTGAGGGAGTACGGAGAATGACCCTGCTCCACGGCGCTCTGCCAGCGATCCCGAACCATCTCTCGCCAAGGTCACGATACGTACGAGACCAGATGGATTGTCAGGCCGCGCGGGTAGCCTGTCGGCTGTGCACGAGATGACGGACCCGGTCGCCGCCCGGCAAGTGGCGAAGGCCGTGGAACGAGAGCGCCTGACACGGGCAAATGAACGCCGGGAGGGGCAGAGTCCCTCGGGTGTGAGCGGTTTCGTCCTGCGCAAGTGGCGTTGGCTCGGTGTCGGGGGCAGCGAGGCCGTCGAAGCCGTGCTGGCAATGCTTTCGGAGATGGTGGCGCTCGCCGGTATACCCGAAACGGAGAGGGCAGTACTCACGCGGGCGCTCGGAGGGGATCCGGACCGCGAGGTCTTGTTGCCCGCGGTCCAGACCGGGCTAAGCCACCTGTCGGCGGCGTCGGTCCTCGGCCACATGCGCAACCTCTGGGGCACCGGAGTGCGCTGGATCAACGAGGCGGGCCTGGAACGGTACCGATTGCTGTGTTCGACAGCGCCCAGCCTGGACCTCGTCGGCAAGCGTGCCCTCTCAGTGACAGGCGGTCCCGCATACTCCCTCTTTGCGACCGCGGCCACCCGTGGCGCGATCCCCATCCCCAACCGCTTCCTGGACGGGCTTCTCGCCTGGGCTCCGCTGACCGTCATCGACGATCTGATAGACCGTGGTGGTCTCCTGGCCGAGGACGTGCCCTGGCAAGCACGCGATGACCATGAGAGTCTCTATCTGCATGCGCGCCTCGTACCGGAGAAGACTACCGATGAGGAGGCGCGACGGCTCGGCTGGCAGGCCTATCTACGCCGACAGGCCTTCATGAGCGGCGAGACGCTCATCCGGCAGGAACCGGACGATCTGTGGGACCTCCTGTACGACGTCGTACTGGACGGAGACACAACCGCTCTCGATGCGCTTGACGTGGCTCTGCCCCGAGCCCAGCAGATCGAATTGCGCGATCTCAAGTCGGGCGCTGTGTCCGGTCAATGGCCGCTAAGCATGGTTGAGGACCGCGGGCTCTGGCGCCTGATGGCAACTCTGTGGAAGCCACAGGAGCTCATCGACGCCGGACGCAGTCCCTTCTACGCACTCGTCGCCGCGAACCGGGCTTACAACCTGGTCAGGGCCGGCGAGACGGAGGCGGCGGCACTTCAGGCGCATTCCCTCACCCGCGGCGGTAGCGGCCGGAAGGTCCCCGCAGAGCTGGTCCAGGAGGGGCATGCCATCGCCGCGTACGCGGCCATGCAACAGAGCGAGACGCTCGAATCGGCTGTAGCACGGAAGAAACTGCTCGACTCCGCCGAAGAACACGCCGAGAAGGCTGCGGCGCAGCGCGGTGCCGCAGCCGAACGGAACCTCCGGCTCCTGCGCGCGTGGAGGGGGACGAAGCGGAACGACCGCAGCCCGTTCAGCAATCCGTTCCTTGAAATCGGTCTGGATCACGGTGCCGACGGTTGGGAGGAACGTTGCCGGGAGATATTCCGTCACCACGAGGGAGATGCCAAGGCCCAGTCAGCTCTGAACTTGGCCGAGGACCGTATTCGTGGCGCGCTGCGCGAAGAGGCGGGCTGGGATGTCTTCTACCGGTTGCCACTTGACCCGCCGCGGTACGTCATGCCCTCTCAGGTGCCGCGACATCTTGTGCCTCCGGTGGAAGCCCTGTCCCGCCGGACCCCGATGACAAGTGCCGACGAGTTGGAGGCCATCCGTGCCCGCGCCGCCGTCGAACTCCTCGACGATTTCCGGACTACTGCCCCCCATCTCGACCGCCACAGTTCCCCGCGATGACCGCTGCGACGTCCGCTTCCTGGTTCACCGCCCCTACCCGAACAAAGCAGAGCCGAGCCTGATGTCTGCAAAGAATGAGAAGTCTCCCAGGAGCGAGCGAACCCGCCTCCGCTGCCCAGCCTGCGGCCGGGTACCGACCGGTGCAAGGAGTTCGGAGCCACCCCATAAACCTGGGGGCCTGAGGCGTCACAGGAAACGGGGCTCCCAGCCCTCGGCCGAGTCGGTGCGGACGAGCGCTGGTGATTCTCCCGTCCGTCCCGACCCGATCGACGCGATGACGGTGATCAAGGGAGTTGTGGAACGCGTCCCGGAGGCGCTGGAGGCTGCCGGGTCCGACGAGGTGCCGCCGTCTGGGGTGCTTGCCGCGGCCGTGCGCAAGGCGGTGCTGGACGAATTCCGTACGCGCGCCCAATTTGCCGGACGCCTCGCCGAAATCGACGCGCTGCTTCGGTCCCGCGCCGGAGACAGCCCCGAGGTGGTCGAGAGTGCGATGAGCGCACATCTGCGAGAACTGCGGCTGCTGCGAGTCACGGAACCAGAATCAAGCGACCGGTTCGTAGTGACGGAGGGCGCGGGAGACGCTCTCGAGTTGCTGAGTCCGGCATACGTCGACGAGTTGACAGGGAAAGTCATTCTTGCGGGACAACTCCGGCGCGTCGCCGGCCCCGCTGCTACGGGTTGGGGAGAGGAAGCATGACGGCAGCCGGAATTGACTTCGGGACCACCAACTCTGTCGCCGCACAGTGGAACGGCGAGTACGTCGAATTGCTGGAGATCGGCGGGCAAGGCCTGGACGCCAACTGGAGGCGCAGGGGCTTCGAGCTGCTCTACCCGTCGGTTGTCGGCACGAGTTCCCTGCGGCCGGGCACGCTATTCGGTTGGGAGGCGAAGCTCCGTTCTGAACAGGCCGTCGAGGCGTGCAAGCGGATGCTGCGGGAGGAACCGTTCGTCAAGCTGAGCGGTGAACGGTTCGCTGCGACCACCGCCGCGGCCGGCGTCTTCCACGCCATCGCCAGGGCCGCCGAGGAGGAAGCCGCCACCGAGATCCGCGAGGCCGTCATCACGGTGCCCGCCAACGCGACCGGCGCGGCCCGGTTCCGCACGCGCGAGGCAGCCCGTGCCGCCGGAATCACGGTCCGCACGCTGCTGAACGAACCGACGGCAGCTGCGATCGCTTACGCCCACGAGATGGAGGTCGACGGCGAGTTCCTGGTCTTCGACTGGGGCGGCGGCACGATGGACGCCACCCTGCTCCTGCACGACGACGGTTTCTTCGACGAAAAGGCGAGCCGAGGAGTGAGCCGCCTCGGCGGCCTGGAGATCGACGCTCGGCTGCGCAGCATGGTCCTCGACCGGGCGCCCGCTCGCGGGCGCTGGAGCGATTCAGAGAAGCGGATGTTCGCCCTTGACATTGAGCGGGCCAAGATCCTGCTCTCCCATCAGGAGTCGGTCGGCGTCCAGACGCCTGACGGGGCCCTCGTCGAGATCGGACAGGACGAGTTCTCCGCGGCCATCCAGGACCTCATCAGCCGTGCGCTCGATCCCGTGGAAGAATGCCTGGAGCAGGCTCGGATCGACCCCCGGGATCTCACTGCCGTACTGATGATCGGTGGCAGCAGCCAAATCCCAGCGGTACGCACCGCGGTCTCCGAAGCACTCGACTGCGAACTCGTCGACACCGCACTGTGCGACCCCATGACTGCGGTGGCCGAAGGAGCCGCGATCAGCGCGGCGGCCATGGACGGCGAGCTGAACAGCATCATCCGTGTGGTCAACACACACGCCCTCGGCACGATCACCAAGGACCGCGAGGGTCGGCGAGGATTCAGCGCCCTCATCGACCGGAACATGCGTCTGCCCCAGCAGCGCATGAAGTCATACGAACCGCACAAGGACAACGTCTCCCGCCTGACCGTGGAGGTCTGGGAGGGAGACCCGGACCGCGATGTAGACCACCCGGACAACGTCAAACTGGCTGACCTCGTCCTCACGTACCCCCGGCCGTTCACAGGCGAGGATAGGGTCTTCGATCTGGAGTACACCTACAGCAAGGAAGGACTGCTGACCGTCAAGGCGACCCTTCAGAAGACCGGAGAGGTCGTCCTCGACGGAGAAGTGAAGGTGTTCGGCGACGGGAACGTCCTGCCGGAGGTAAAGAAGGAACTCGACCGCCTACTCACCCTCGCCCCGGCCGCCCGGCCCGCCGCCACGCCGACCCACCCGAAGCAAGCCCGGCCCAACGACCAGGGGGACGGGGCACCCAAGCCCGCCCCGCCGCGTTCCTCACCTCGCACAACCCACGCAAGCACCGAAGCTCCGCCGCTCATCGTGGACGGCTCCAACCTTGCTTGGAACGGCCGGCCCCCACGCACAGCGGGCGGCAAACCGAGCTTCGCGGCACTGGAGGCGGCGATCCGGTCACTGCGGTTCAAGCATCCCGACCGCGACATTCACATTGTGGTCGACGCCACACTGCGCCACGACGTGTCCGCCGACGAGCGCCTCCAGGTTGAGGCTGCCATCGCCAACGGCGAGGTTGTGCAGCCCCCGGCCGGGACCGAGGGCCGGGGCGACGCACTGGTGATCAGCATCGCTGACGAGGTCAATGGGGTCATCATCTCCAACGACAACTTCGCCCCGTTCCAGAAGGCCAACCCTTGGCTCCGGAATACGGGGCGGGTCCTTGGAGCCACTCACTCCCAGGGGGTGTGGGTCTTCAATTGGCGCGTACCGAATCCGGCAGCACCCACCCGGCCGAGGTGACGCGCTGAGAGTGTCGCCGATGCAGTGGCGGGGGCCGTGGCCGAAGCTGCAGGAAGGCTCGGTCTCGCTGCGCCCGGCCTTCAGTGAGCAGCCGGTGACGGGCGCACGCTTCGTCCAGGACCGCATCGCGGCGGAGGACGAGGAGGTCTGGTCCCTGCTCGAAGCCGGGGCCCAGGTCTACGTCCGCGGCGATGGCGCCCGCATGGCCCCGGCGTACGTGCCGCGTTCCGCGCCCTCCACCTGAGCCACACCTCCGACGTGCGGGAGGACAACGCCGAGACGTGGCTCCAGTCACTGATCGACGCCGACCGATACGTCCAGGACGTGTACGCCGCTCGCTGAGGCACGAGGCGCCCGCGCACGGTGACTTCGACGGGGAGGTGAATGCGGGGGCGGTCGGCCGGGGACTTGTCGGTGGGGCTCGCTAACGTTCGCCTCCTGATCATCAGTTCGAGGAGAGGGGCGGAGCTGTGCGGCGCTGGGAGTTCGTCGAGGGCGGCTCGGACAAGTTCTGGGAGGCCGCGGTCGACGGTGTCGCGGTGACCGTGCGGTACGGGCGGTCCGGTACGAACGGGCGGGAGCAGGTCAAGGCGTTCCCGACCGTGGATGAGGCGCAGACACACTTCGCCAAGGTGGTCGCCGAGAAGGAGCGCAAGGGCTACCGCGAGATCGGTGCGGGGGCGAGCACGAGGCCGGGTGCAGCGGCGGATCCGGTGCCCGTGGCACAGCCCGGCGTGTCCGCGCCCACGGCCGAGGCCTCCGGTCCCGAGGACGAGGACGTCTTCGTCATGCCGGACGCCTGGCGTCGGGCCCTGATCCCGCGCCGGGGCGGCATTCCCCGGAAGCCGTCCGTGCCGGGGAAGGAACCGGTGACCTCGTACCGCGACGGGCTGCGGCAGATGGGGGACTGGCTGGAGCAGACGCTCACCTCGGAGCGCAGTGACCCGGAGCTGGTCGCGGCCGCCCGCGCCCACCAGTCCGGCAGCCGGGACCCGCTCGGTGCGGCGGTGCTCGCCGCCGTGTTCTCGTATCCCGGCAACAACGGGATCCGCGCGGCCGTGGATGCCTGGGTGGCGGAGTTCGGCCTTCCGTTCGCGGCCAGGGCCACCGTCGAGCTGTTCACGACGGCTGTCGAGACCGACTGGATCCACCAGAGGTCCGTCCACCCCCGCGTCCGGCGCGGGGCCAACCAAAGGCACGGCCGGTACCGTCCCGCCGCGGACCGGGTCCGGTCGCTGCTGGCGGACTGCGACGAGGAGACCCACCGCGCGGCGGTCGAGGCCCTGGCGGGCTGCCGCAACAACCTGACCCGCCTGGTGGTGACGGCGTACCTGGTGCCGTCCGAGACCGCCTGGGTCGAGGAGTGCGTCGCGTCGGGCTCCCGACTGGCAGCCGTCGAGTGGTCGATGCTGCTGTGCTCGCTCTCCTCGGCGGAACCGCTCGAGAAGCTCCCCCCGCTGCCGAGCCTGGGCTATGACGGTTGGTCCACCGAGATCATCGCGACCGTGGCGGAGGGCCTCGGCGGCGACGCGGCACCAGTGATGCTGCACGACCTGACCACCAGCTACCACCACAAGGACGGCAAGAAGCGGATCCTGGACGCGCTCGCCGAGCTCCCCTCCGACGAGGGTTTCCGGGGGCTGCTGACCCAGCAGGACGGCATCAAATCCACCCGCGCCGCCCTCATGGCCGGTCTGCGCCACTTCCCCCGGCGTGCCCTGCGCCTGCTCGCCGAGGCCGCGGCGGCCTCCACCGACCCGGCCGCGCAGCAGCTCGCCCGGCAGCTCCTCACCGGCCACGTCGCCGTCCACCGCGCGACCGCGCTCGAACTGCTGCCGAAACTGACGCCGGAGCAGGCGGCCCTGGTCGAGCCGCTCACCGACCTCGGCGAGCGGGTGCCGGAGGTCGGCCCCGGCTCGCTGCCGGAGCTGTTCACCAGCCCGCCGTGGACCCGGCCGCGCTCCGCCGGCAAGCCCCGCGTGCTGACCGGCCTCAGCGCGCCGCAGGAAGCGCAGATGCGGTGGCTGCCGGGTGAGCGCGAGGCGTGGGCGGCGACCTCCGAGTCCTGGTACACGAGCTGGTCGGACGACGACTGGCAGCGGGTCGCGGCCACGATCCGGGCCAGGATCGGGCAACCCGAGGACGTGCGCCTGCGCGGCGGACAGCACGCCGAGCTCGCGCTGTTCGCGTACGGCGACGAGGAGTTGGCCCGGCCCCTGCTCGCGCAGTGGCGCGTCGGTGAGCGCATCTGGCACTCCGGGGACTCCCTGCGCCGAGTCGCCGCCCGCTTCGGGAGGGACGCCGTCGAACCGATCCGGGCCGCAGCGGTGGGGAATCCGGCCACGCACGCGCCCCTGCTGCTTCCGTACCTGGACGCCCGGGTGGCCGAGACCATGGTGGACTGGCTGGTGCGCCTCAAGTCGGCCGGGAGCACGGCGCGTTCCTGGTTCACCCGGCACGGCGTGGACGCGGCCCGGCTGCTGGTGCCCGCCGCGCTCGGGAAGGCCGGGGCGGCCCGGCTCGGCGCCGAGCAGGCCCTGCGGGTGATCGCCGAGGCGCACGGCGCGGCGGCGGTTCGCGCGGTGGCCGCCGAGTACGGGCCGAAGGCGGAGGAGGCTGTGGGCGCCCTGCTGTCGGCCGACCCGCTGGTGACCGCGCTCCCGGCGAAGCTGCCCCCGCCCTGCGACTGGGCGGAGCCGGTGATGCTGCCGCAGCTGCTGCTGCGCGGCGGTGAGGGCGCCCTGCCCGCCGAGGCGGTGCGGCACGTGCTCACCATGCTCGCGCTGTCCGCGCCCGGGGCGTTCTACCCGGGCCTCGACGAGGTGGCCCTGCTGTGCGAGCCGCGGTCGTTGACGGAGTTCTGCTGGGCGGTGTTCGAGCAGTGGCGGCTGGCCGGCATGCCGGCCCAGGACGGGTGGGCGCTGCACGTGCTCGGCCGCTTCGGTGACGACGATACGGTCCGCCGGCTGACGCCGGTGCTCCGCGCCTGGCCGGGCGAGGGGGCCCACCACCGTGCGGTGGACGGCCTGGAGGTGCTGGCAGCCATCGGCACCGACACGGCCCTACTGCACCTGCACGGCATCGCACAGCGGGTGAAGTTCAAGGCCCTCAAGACCCGCGCCCAGGAGAAGATCGCCGAAGTGGCAGTCGGTCTCGGCCTGACCGGGGAGCAGCTGTCCGACCGCCTCGTCCCGGACTTCGGGCTGGACGCCAACGGGACCACCGTCATCGACTACGGCACCCGGACGTTCACGGTCGGCTTCGACGAACAGCTCAAGCCGTACGTGCTGGACCCGGCCGGCGCCCGCCGCAAGGACCTGCCCGCCCCGGGGGCACGGGACGACGCCGAGCTGGCGCCCGCCGAGCGCAAGCGCTTCGCCGCGCTCAAGAAGGACGTCCGCACGGTGGCGGGGGACCAGATCCGCCGCCTGGAGGAGGCGATGATCACCCAACGCTCATGGACGGCGGAGGAGTTCGACCAGCTCTTCGTCGGGCATCCGCTGCTGTGGCACCTGGTGCGCCGCCTGGTGTGGCTGTCCGACACGGACGGCACGGTGACGGCGTTCCACGTCGCCGAGGACCGCACCCTGGCTGACGTCCGGGACGAGGCGGTCGCGCTGCCAGCCACAGCTTCCGTCCGGCTGGCGCACCCGCTCCTGCTCGGCGACGGCCTCGCCGACTGGTCGGAGCTGTTCGCCGACTACGAGATCCTGCAGCCATTCCGTCAGCTCGGCCGCCCGGTGTACACGCTGACCAACGAGGAGCGGGCCGGACACCGCCTCACCCGCTTCGAGAACGGTCCGGTGCTGCCCACCACCCGGCTGGTCGGCATGGAACGGCGCGGCTGGCAGCGCGGCAACCCCGAGGACAACGGCGTCGAGCGCTGGCTGTCCCGCCGGGTCGGGCCCGACCTCTACGTGGTGATCGCCCCGGAGGAGGGCATCGCCGTCGGCATGTTCCACTCGTACCCCGAGCAGCGGGTGGAAACGGTGTGGCTCGACAGGCGCCCGGGAGACTACTGGACCCACAACCGCACCTTCCCGACCTTCGCCGAGCTCGACCCGGTGATCGCCTCCGAGGTGATCGCCGACCTCACCGAGCTGACCACGCCGTGACGGCGCACCACCCCCAACGACAGCCACGCGAACCACTCGGGGCAAGCCGCCGTGACCACCACCGTCGAGGAGCAGTTCCAGCGGACGCCCGCCGAGGTCTGGTACGCGGAGGAGCTGGCGGCGCTACGTGCCGAGGACCGTGACCCGCACCCGCCGGGCTGAGAGCTGAGCTTGCGCGCTGCCCGCCGGTTCATCGTCGGCGACGAGGCGGCCAGCATCGCCCGCAAGTTCGTCGGTGATCCGGCGCTGGTCGAGCGTGCCCTTGTCACCCTGGCCACCAACCGCGGCTTGTTGCTGGTCGGTGAGCCGGACACTGCCAAGTCGCTGCTCTCGGAGCTAATCGCGGCGGCGGTCAGCAGTACCTCTCGGCTGACTGTGCAGGGTAGCGCAGCAACCACCGAGGATCAGATCGAGTACTCGTGGAACTGCGCCCTACTGGTGCCGGAGGGCCTCTCACCCACTTGCAGCTGCCCGTGCCGATGCTGCGCGGCATGGCCGGGGGCCGACTGGTCGGGTTCGAGTAGATCACCCATTGCCCGCTGGAGGCCCCGGACTCGCTTCTGTCCCTGCTCTCCGAACGGATAGTCGCGATCCCCGAGCCAGACGGGCCGGAGGACATGGTCTTCGCCAAGCAGGACTTCAATGTGATCGCCACCGCCAACACCTGCGGGTCGTCCACGACGGGAGGAACTGGCCGTCCACCCCGCACCACCAACAATCCCGTCGCCCGAGTCAAGGCGTGGCCAGACCGCCAGTCCCGCCAGAAGCCGTCAAGTAACTCCTGAGAACAGAACGTCAAACATGTCTTGAGCCTTCACACATCAGCGGTGATCGTCAGCGGTCATGGCTGCCGAGCCGGTCCTCGAGGCCGAGGCTTCGCTCGAGGACCATGGTGTCGATCAGATCGAGTGCTCGGCGCCCGAGGTCGCCCTCCGGGTGTCGGGCGTAGATGCTGGTGACAACCTCCGTCAGCACGTGCGCGTGCGCAGCTGCAGCCGAACTTAGGTCTGATGTCTTCTTGCCGTGAAGTTCGTAGAAGCACTCGGACAGGTCGAGGACGAGGCCGGGGTACGCCTCCTGACAGCGCACGGCTGCCTTGACAGCGGGTCCGGGATCCAGCTCGAAAGCGCGGGTGTAGGCGACGTCGGCGAGCAGAGCCTGGACGTGCGGGTGATCGGTTGCTGGGAGTTCACGGACGGTTGTCAGAGCTGCTCGGGCGACCGCATCGTTGGGGTCGTCGCACAGCTTCAGCAGCGCGTCAACCAGTCGGCGGGGGAAGGCGATGACCGGCTGCAGATCGGCCAGGGCGGTCGCCACCCCAAGGCGCTCTGGCACCTGCCCCTCGGCCACGGCGTCGAAGGCACCTTCCGCGGCCGGGGCCAGGTCGGTCGCGTAGGCGTAGGTGGTCAGGGCGGCGGCGTTGTGGGCGGCTCGCTCGGCGACAGATGCCAGGATCCGGTTCGTGGAGTCTTCGGTGCTGGCGGCGGTGCGCAGGTCAAGCATGCGCGCGGCGAAGGTCTCGATGGCGGCGTAGTCTCCCCAGCCGATCGTGTTCAGGAGTGCGTGGAGGGGAAGGGTGGCGAGCAGGATCCGGGAGTCAGCCGGGTAGTCCGAACCGGGGGGCGCCGTGAGGCCTGGGGCGTCGAGCGCGGTGGTGAGGAGCTCTGCAAGCGTGGCCTTGTCGGTGTTCTGGGTCCGGCCGGCGATTTGAAGGGCGGTTACGCGCGCCACAAGGTCGGGGCTCGACGCGAAGCGATGGAGCTCCTCCTGCAGGGCCGTGGCAGCCTCCGGGTGGCTCTCGGCGAGGCTGCGGAGGGCGTCGAGGGCTGTCCCTTCGGCGTGTTGCCAGACGGTGCTGACAAGTTGACCTGCGATGTCACCGCCGTACTCCATCAGCTGAAGCTGGCCCTGGTCGGGGATGTCCTCCGCTCTCGGTGCCGGCTCCTTCGGGAGTTGGGGAG
This sequence comes from Kitasatospora sp. NPDC059722, assembly GCF_042733235.1. NCBI lineage: Bacteria > Bacillati > Actinomycetota > Actinomycetes > Kitasatosporales > Streptomycetaceae > Kitasatospora > Kitasatospora sp. NPDC059722. The sequence continues at coordinate 69,304 of NZ_JBHWGD010000009.1, read as the reverse complement.
TAGGCCCGGACGCTGCGCTCGCGGGCATTCCGGTGGCGCCCGTGGTTGTCCAGATACTGCGGAGAATGGCGACGAGGTCCTGGGGAGTGCAGTGCGCGGCGGTGAGGTCGTCGGGGGTGATGTACCCGACGGTGTTGCCGATGAGGATGGCGAGGCTCTGTCGGCCGTACGTCTCCACGCGGGGAACGGCGGCCTTCACTGCACGCAGTAGCTGGACGCTGGTTGCGCTCTTTCCGGCGCGGGCCTTGTCCAGGCCGACCAGGATGGCGGCGACGTAGGTTTCAGGGAGCAGGCCGCTGCGTTCCAGGAGCGTGGTGAAGCGCTCGGGGTTGTGGTCGGTCGCGGTGGTGACGACCTCAGCCAGGCTGATCGCCCCGCCGATGAGCTGGCCGTCCTCCTGCCAGGCCTGTCCGTCGGCAGCGTGATCGTTCAGCTGCTGGATGAGCTGGTCGTCCTCCATGGCCTCGACGTCTTCGAGGCTGATCGGCGGCCGTAGCGGTGCGAACCGGACAAAGCCGCCGAGTGGCTGGATCGTATTCGCGGGAGTGTCGACGCGCCCGAGCTCGGTGTCGAGCCTGTTCCGGTGTTGCAGGGTCTCCTTGGTGAGCTGTGAGGCTGGGATGTTCGCCAGGAGGATCCGCGAGATGCTGCCCTTGGGCAGTCTGCCGTCCTCCTCGGCCGGGCTGGTTACGGAGGCGGCCCGTTGCTGAGCGGCGGCGGACTGCTCGGGAGCACGATGCTGGCAGACCTGGGTGAGCGCCTCGGCCGAGAACCCGTACGGGGCAAAGACCCAGCCTTGGACGAGAGCGAAGGAGTCCCCGCTCAGCCATGCGAGCGCGTCGTCGATGAGGTCGGGGTGTCCGGCCGCGAACCCGGCGGCCGCGAGGACCTGTTCAGTGGCAAGTCCAGACTTGGCCATGTCCCGCACGGCGGCGTGGGCTTCGCTGTCGCCGGCGCCCGACGCAGCCAGGATGGCGCGTGCCAGGTGGCCGAGGACGGTGTTGTTGTCGCCTCCAACCATCGGCGGCTGGGACGGCCGCTGCGGGAAAGTGGCGTCCAGTTCCCCGCGGTCCGCGACATGGCCGGTGTGGGTCGCGGCGCTAGCAGCGCGTACGACGGGCAGGACGTGGCGCACGAACGCGGCCGGGTCCTGTCCCGCGAGCCTGCCGATGACGTCCAAGGCACTGTGGTAGCCGATCCCGAGAAGCTCCACGGGGCGAAGGCCCTGCGGTTTGGCCGGGGTCGAGCTGGATTCCGGCTCCTGAACGACGGACTTCTCCCCGGCTTCGTGCTCCGCCACGGTATCGGCCGAGGAGAGCGCGGCGACGTGGAGAACGAGCCGGCGGCTCATGTAGGCGCCGACGATCCTGGCGCCCGCCGCAGCAGCCGTGTCCGTAGTGGCGTAAAGGAGGGTGAAAACGTCGTGCCTCGGGTCATCAGTGGCGCCGGCCTTAATCGAGTTCTCGAACAACTCGACGGCCGCGTCGCTCCCCTCCAGCGGCGCCAGGTTGATCACGTCGATGATGCGCGGAGCCCATGCCGGATCGTCGACATGGGGCCGCATGAGTGCGGCGACTTGGTCCGGGTGGTTGCGGACCATGATCCTGCAGAGCCACACACCGAACCCGGCCGTGGCCGGGTCGGCAAGATAGTCCCTGACGATGCCGTGGGTCAGCAGCAGTTCACCGAAGGCAGGAGAGCGGGCGGCGAGGGCATGAGCCCGGTCCGACAGAGGCTCGGTGCGGCCGTCGCCCAGGATGGTCAGGGCCTGCCATTCCTGCAGCGTCGGGTCGGGGGCGCTGGTCACCAAGGCGATGACCAGTTCCTTGATGTGCGGACGTACGTCCGCAGCCGCGATTACGTCACGGACGTCGCTCAAGTACTGGCTTCGGTCCTGCTCCCGTTCGAGTGTCAGGATCTGGCGGACCTGGGAGCGGCGGAACAGGTGCTGCTCCGCGCTGCGCAGGAGCTCCAGCAGGGATAGCTCACCGTGGACGTGGTGGCGGGCGTAGGCGTGGTCGAAGTAGGCCTCGTGGGCAAAGCCGACGCGCCCGTCGCTCTTGCGCAGCCAGCCGGCGCTGATGAGGTGGTCCACCGTGACCAGATACTGACTCAGTCGTGCTTCGGGAGCGGTCAGCTCTTGGTGGGTGCTCAGCCGCACGGCGAGGATGCTGGTGACCTCCTCGGCCGGCGCGCCGGGCTCGATCCGGTGGACCTCGCGGATGACGCTCTTGAAGAACCGGTCGAAGAGGTGGAGGCGCGTGGTGATTCCGGTGGTGTCCTCGCCTCGATCGCCCAGCATCACCAGCATGCGCAGGTGCAGCGGAGTGCGTATGAGGTCCTGCAAAGTGGGCGGCAGCGCGGCGAGCGTCAGGCCGACTGCGGTCAGTGCCCGCTCCACGTCCTGCACCGGGAGCGGGCCCAGGTCGATCTGGGATCCCTCGGCGGCGGGCACGGTCAGGCCGTGCAAGCGGTCGTCCTCGTGGAAGTCGAACGTCCGACAGGCCAGGAGGACACGCACTCCCATGGCGCGGGCCTGTCTCAGCGTCTCGGTGACGGCATGAAACCGCTCCGGATGGCGCCCGGACACGCTGCTGAAGGCGTCGACCTGGTCCAGCACCAGCACGGCCGGTCCCCCTGCGGCCAGCCGTGCCAGGACGACAGCGGGTGATTCCGGCAGGCCGAGTGCCGCACCCAGTCCAGCGGCATCGTAGAACTCCCCGGCAAGGCGGTCCAGCCGCGCGGCGAGTACCAGAGGCTGCGATGCGGCCGCATCGACGGGCGGTGTGGTGAGCTGCTCGACGACCTGGCCCAGCAGCTCCGACTTCCCCATGCCGGCGATACCGGTTACCGTCACGACGGGTGGACCGTCGGTGGCAGTGAGCCGCCCGTAGATGGTGTCGGCCTCCGTCCGCCGGATGGCGGCGAGCTGGCCGCGGTCCGTCGCGACGCCGAGAGCGTAGGACCGGTTGACCGCGTTGATCCTGGCGCGCGTGCCAGGGTCCTTTCCCCAGTCGTTGGGGGTGAGCTGCTTGGCGGCCAGGTAGTTCCAGACGTCCTGGGCGGTGATCTCCTGGCTGAGATGGTCCTCCAGGTAGGTGCCAAGGAGACTCACCACCGTCGCCGGGTCACCACTCACCAGACAGCGAGCCTTCGCCTCCAGGAGGGCTTCCAGAATCGGCTCGCTGATCACCCCAACGGTGACCTTCCGGAGCGCCTGCCAGCACTCCTCCGGACCCCACCAATCCCACTCGGCAGAGATCTTGGTCCAGGACTGCTTCTTCTCCTTGGCGGCCGCAAAGACCCCCTCGAAGTCTTGCAGGTCTCCGGCCATGCGCGCGCTCTCCGTCAGGTCCTGTAGGTGGGAGGCGGACAGAGTCGAGTAGAACTCGCACTTGGCGGTGGACGTGCTCTTCATCTGCGTGCCGAAGTCCTTGATGATGCCCCTGCCCACCAGCTTCGCCAGCGTCCACTGCTCATCACTGTCCAGCTGACGCTTGACCTGGGCGTAGGTCCGGGAGCAGTCACCATGCTCAACCCACCACTCGAAGTCGTCCTCGCCCGGCTGCTCGAGCCGAAACCGAACCGAGTCATGCGCCTCATCCAAGAGCTCGAGCAGGCGCAACAGTGCGAGCCGGCGCTCGTAGCGGTTTCCGATCTTGTCGGCGAGGCCTCCCTTTGGCGGCATGGGCGGGCCGTGCTCCTCTCAGCAAGCAAGTCTTCGGTCGTTCTACTCGGCCATCCTTCCGCAGCCTGGATCCTGGCGGTGACGATTTTGGGTTCGAGAACACGGAAGGAGAGCCGTGCGACGCTCCTTCCACACCAGGGTGATGCGGGAGAGGCGCCGAAGAACTCACTGCCGGTGGTGCAGACCGGGGTGCTCCCGCTGATGCATCCCGATCGTCAGCCGCCCTGCGCCGTGCTTCCAGCGTGTACCGACTGCTTGACACGTGCTTCGAGTTCGGCAGGCAGGTACCAGCCTTCAATGGTGGGTGTCACGTAGAGGCGGGCCTTGAGGCTGAGGAGGAGCGGCGCCTTTCCTAGTCGGCTTGGGTCCAGGCGTCGGCGACGGTCTGTCCTGTCTCGACCTCGACCCACGCGGAGGGGCGGGGGCGGCGAGTCGACGGCGTTCATCGACCAGCACTTCGAGGCCTTCGGAGTACTCGTCGCCGCCGGGGTAGTCGAACAGGTTGCGGCGCTTCTCCTCGCGCAGGTCGCACATGGCCTGGGTGACGTGGTTGAGCTGTTCGGTGTGGTCCTCGCCGGGGATGAACCTGCGCACCGTCATCGCCAGCCCGGCCAGGCGCTCCACCAGCGCGCTGATCGCGGCGGTAACGCGCTCGCCCTTGACGGACTGGCCCTTGCAGACCGGTTGCCGGCCGTCTTCGCACACCGGTAGTACTCGTACATCTTGCCGTTCTTCGTGAGGTTCACCTGCCGGTACAACCGGTGACCACCACAAAGCCACACGCCCAGCCACAGCGAGGCGCTGTTGAAACGCTCCTTCGTCACCGAGTGCTCGTCCACCGCGGCCTGAATCGCAGCCCATGTCTCCTCCGTGACCAGCAGTACGGCCATCCAGATCGGTAGGCCCTTCACATCCCGGGCGATCTTGAAACCTGCGCAAGTAGACCAGCCTGCACAAGGCAGGCAACATCCTGGCCTGATCCACCGGTTGTTGGTGACCGCCCACTGGGCGAGCGAGAGCGAGACCCGCTCGCTCGTCGACGCAGCCCGTCCGGTTATCGGGCTCGTGCCCGAGTTAAGCGATTCGATCCCGGCCCCATCAGTGCGGCAGCCCAACTCTGGGTACTACCATCCGAGATGCCTGCGTCGGGCCGACGCCGGACCAACGGGGAACACGACATGGAGCCAGGTGGTCCATGGCTACGGACGATCCGAGCACGCCGTCGATCGACCTGCACGGGGCGCAGGGCGTCCTGATCGGCGACCGCGGCCATCAGGTCAACTACTTCGCCCCTGCACCCCGGCCTCGCAGGCCGTGGATGTCACCGCCCCTGTCCGGGTCGATCATCCCGCGGCCGAACCTCTATGCAGCGTTGTGGCAAGCCGTCACCCGGGACGACGCCGGGCCCACGACCTTGATCACTGCGGTCGAGGGCGCAGGCGGTTTCGGGAAGACCACACTGGCCGCCATGCTCTGCCAGGACCTAAGGGCAGCGCGGTATTTCAGCGGCGGCCTGCTGTGGATCACGATCGGCGAACACACCCGCGGCGCCCGACTGGCCGAACTGATCAGCGGCCTGTGCGAGGTGCTGTCCGGGGAGGGAGTGACGACGACCGACCCTGCGACTGCGGGCGGTCGGCTGGGTGAACTCCTCGATGCCCAGGGTCCGGTACTCCTCGTGGTCGACGACGTGTGGCGCTCCGACCAGCTCCTGCCGTTCGTGATAGGCGGGCGGACGTGCCGGCGCCTCGTCACCACCAGGAACACGGGTGTCGCTCCCCGGCGAGGGGTCTCAATCCTCGTCGACTCGATGACGACGGAGCAGGCCGTTGCCACGCTCACCGACGGCACCGGCCCGCTGCCCACCGGTCTACTCACGCGCCTGGTGGCCGGTACCGGGCGTTGGCCGCTCCTGCTCAGCCTGGTGAACGGAGTGCTCCTCGACCGGCTGTCGGACGGCGCGGATCCGACGGAGGCGGCCCGGTGGGTGCTCGGCCGTCTGGAGGCCTCGGGCCCAGCCGCGTTCGACGTCGATCCGGAGGACTCCGGAGACCGTGGCCAGGCGGTCACCGCCACCGTCGAAGCGAGTCTGGACCTGCTCGGCCCGGACGAACGCGAGCGCTACTTCGACCTGGCGATCCTCCCCGAGGACGTCCTGCTGCCTGCGGACTTGCTTTCCCGGTTGTGGGGCACCGCCGCGAGCTTGCCCCCGGACCGTGCCGAACGGCTCCGGGCGCGGTTCATCCGGCTTCGACTCGTCCTGCCACGCTGGCAGGACGGTTCACCGGCCGTCGGCCTCCACGACGTTCTGGGCTCCTGGCTACGGCACCGGCTCACCTCCCAGGAACTGGCCTTGCGCCACGGTCTGCTAGTCCGTACCGCGGCAGAGCTGCTGCCGGACCCAGCGGGGCCGGACATGCCGTGGTGGGACCTGCCAGCAGAACCCCGGTATATCTGGCAGCGGCTGCCGCACCACCTGGCGGCGGCCGGCCGGTTCGCCGAACGGGAGGCGCTGGTGTGCGACCTGAGCTGGGTGGCGGCGAAGTCCACCCGGCTGGGGTCGTCGGTACCGGCCGAGACCGATCTCCTGGACGTGCCCACCGACAGCGCTCGCGCGTTGCGGCAGTCCCTCGGAACCATCACCCACCTGCTGACGCCCGGTGATCCGCCGTCGATACTGCAGGCCACGCTCTACGGGTACCTCTCCGGTGTTCCCGCGCTGGAGCCGCTGGTGACCTCGTACCGCAGCCGACTGTCCTCGCCCCAACTCACGCCCGCCTGGCCGCTCCCGGACCAGCCTAGGACCGGCGTCGTCAGGGTCCTGACCGGCCATGTGAACGGGGTGAGCGACTGCGCCTTCTCCCCCGAGGGGACACTGCTCGCGACGTCGAGCCACGACGGGACGGTCAGGCTCTGGGACTCCGCAACGGGCGGACCTGTCAGGATCCTCACCGGCCATGTCGGTGCGGTCGCGGCCTGCGCGTTCTCCCCCGACGGCACGCTCCTCGCCACCACCGGCCACGACCGCACCGCCCGCCTCTGGGACACCCACACCGGCACCCCCGTCCGCACCCTCACCGGCCATTCGGGCCCCGTCGTCGACTGCGCGTTCTCCCCCGACGGCACCCTCCTCGCCACCGCCAGCCACGACCGCACCGCCCGCCTCTGGGACACCCGCACCGGCACTCCCGTCCGCACCCTCACCGGCCACGACGCCGAAACCGTCGCCTGCGCGTTCTCCCCCGACGGCACCCTCCTCGCCACCACCGGCCACGACCGCACCGCCCGCCTCTGGCACGTCCACACCGGCACCCGGCGCATCCTGTTCGACGACCACTGCGAGACCGTCACCTCCTGCTCGTTCAGCCCCGACGGAGCCCTGCTCGCCACGTCCGCCCACGACCACCGGATCCGCCTGTGGGAGACCTCCACCGACATGTCCCGCCCCCAGCCCTCACCGAGGTGGGAGTACACCGCCGCGTTCTCCCCGGACGGCGCGACCGTTGCGACCGGGGGCCACGACCGGACGGTGCGCTTCTGGGATGTGGCGAGCGGCCACCTGGAACGGCGGTTGGAAGGTCACACCGACACCGTCACCAGCTGTGCGTTCTCCCCGGACGGCACGTTACTGGCCTCAGCGAGCCACGACCGGACGATCCGTCTGTGGGATGCTCGCACGGGCACCATCCGAACCGTCCTCACCGCGCACGAGGACGCGGTTACCGCCTGCCGGTTCTCCCCGGACGGCAGACTCCTGGCCACCGGGGGCCGCGACGACCTTGTGCGGATCTGGGACACGACCTCCTGGCGGCTCCGGCACACCCTGTCCGGCCACACCGGAGCAGTCTCGGCCTGCGCCTTCTCTCCGGACGGCAGCACTGTTGCCTCGGCCGGCCACGACCACGCTGTTCGGATCTGGGAGAGTGCCACCGGTCGGCTGCGGACCGTGCTTACCGGGCACACCGACCTGGTCAGCGACTGTGCCTTCTCCCCCGACGGGCGCTTCATCGCCTCTGCCAGTCACGACCGGACCGCCATCCTCTGGGGTGCCGAATCCGGCACGCCGCACCACACCCTGAAACGCCACAGCAGCGGCGTGGCCGCCTGCACCTTCACCTCCGACGGATTCCTGATAACGACGGACATCGTCGAACGACGGCTGCGGATGTGGCGGCCGGGTACCGAAGAACCTTGGTGCGGGATCCGAGTGGTCACCCCACTGCTCGGCCTCGCCTGGCATCCGAACCGACCCCTGTTGTGTGCCGTGGGAGAGTCTGGCGTCTACCTGTTCCGCTACCTGCCCCACGGCGTCCGTGACATCACGAAGTGAGGAACCGGAACTATGTACGAAGCTGGCCCCCACGTGAGCTGCTACCGAGCCGTCTCCCTCCCCGACGGCGCGTTTGCTGGCGTCCGCTGCGTCAAGTTCGCCAACCTCGTCCACCGCCCGGGCCAGGAGGGCGTGGCCTTCGTCTGGTACGCGGAAGGTACGGAACCCGCGGGCCCCTTCCGGCAATTCGGTGAGGCTTTCGTCACCAGCGCGAATCGATCCGCTCCGACCATCCTGACCGCGCACGCCGCCGGCCTGGTCGGCAACGGCGAACGCGCCGAGCCGTTCGTCCGCTTGCGGTTCCAGCTGTCCTCACCCCCACCGCAGGTACCGACCCAGCTCACGGTGACCGGGGACCGTCACGAACGATGGACGCTGGTCCCGGACGGCGTTCTGCCCGACTACCAGCCGCTGCCCCGCCACATCGAGCGCGGCGGCCCCTGGCTGAACGAGTACAGCGTGCGCAAGGACGACGGCACTCCCGGCGTCGGAGTGCGCTGCATGCTGAGCAGCGGCAGCTGGCTGGGCGCAGGACGCTGGCTCGAACTCACCTACTTGCACCTCGGCACGTACATCGGTGACCCCCGCGGCCGGGTGCAGTTCAGCGCTGCCGACATCGCTGCCGGGAACGGATTCTGCCTCTACGTCCCGTGGGGCGAACTAACGGTTCGCGCGGACGCGGCGAGCGGCCCATCCGCGCTCAAGGCCTCGGGAGCCTGGTCCGAGAGCTGGCAACTGCGCCACTCGGGTCAGGGCTGGGACCCGGACCCCGAGGTGTCCCACCTCCGCGCGTTCAGCTGACCAGCGCCGGGCCCATACGGCTCAACCCACCGTTGGCGGGGGACCGTTGAACACATTGCTCTGATTGCCGTGATCGCCGATCTGAACACCTTGGGCACCCCGGGCATCGACCTGATAACGCCCGGCCTCGGTCCCGGCCGCGTCAAGCAGGGCCAACAGCTCCTGAGCCGAGGCCACCAACTGGTCGTCGTCGCCGGCCCTGATCCGCTCCAGCTCCGCCCGGACCGCCGTCCGCCAGGCCTCCGGGTCGTCGTCCAGTCGTTCAAGGGCAGCCTCGGCAGCTGGTTGGCCACGGAACCGCCTCAAGACCAGGTTCTTGAGACCTGCGTAGACGTCGGTCGCCACGCTCGTCATCACGCCCTTGGAACTGGCCACCGAGCCCGCCGCAAGAGCAGTCGCAATCAGCGCTTCAGGATCCACGGTTCCAGCGTCGCAGCCGACCACCGCCGCCGGCAAGGGCGCCTGCGCCTCGCGGCTGGTCGACGAGCCGGGCATCAACAAGTGCCCTGAACTACCTGGCCCACGCCGAGCTTCCAGCGCACGCCAGTTGTCCTACGCGTGCTTCGAGTTCGGCGGGTAGGTGCCAGCCTTCGGTATTGGGGGTCATGTAGAGGCGGGTCTTGAGGCCGAGGAGGAGCTGGCGGCGGTGTTCCTGGTCGGCTTCGGCCCACGCGTCGGCGAAGGTCTGGCCGGTCTCGACCTCGACCCACGCGGAGGGGCGTTGCGGGAGGGCGGCGAGGCGGCGGCGTTCGTCGACCAAGGTCTCGAGGGCTTCGGAGTACTCGTCGTCGCCGCCCGGGTAGTCGAACAGGTTGCGGCGTTTCTCCTCGCGCAAGTCCTTCATGGCCTGGGTGACGTGGTTGAGCTGCTCGGTGTGGTCCTCGCCGGGGATGAACCTGCGTACCGTCATCGCCAGCCCTGCCAGGCGTTCCACCAGGGCGGTGATCGCGGCGGTGACACGCTCGCCCTTGATGGACTGGCCCTTGCAGGCGGGCTTGCCGGCCGTCTTCGCGCAACGGTAGTACTCGTAGATCTTTCCGTTCTTGGCGAGGTTCACCTGCCGGTAGAACCGGTCGCCGCAGCGGTCGCAGTGCGGCACGCCGAGCCAGGGCGAGGCGCCGTTCGATCGTTCCTTGGTGATGGACCGCTCGTCCATCACGGCCTGGATCGCCGCCCACTCCTCCTCCGTGAACAGCGGCTTGGCCATCCTGATCGGCAGGCCCTTGGCGTCGCGGGCGATCTTGCGCGCCTTCACGGAGCGGCCGGTCAGCTTCAGGCCCATCGTCGCCGGCGACCGCAGGATCTTCCCCACACTGGTCGGGTTCCAGTGGTTCGACGGCGCGGTCTTGCGCTTGCTCGAGTACGACTCACCCTGATTCTTGAACGCGTGCATCGACGGCGTGTCGAAGCCGGCAGCCTCCAGAGCCGTAGCGATCATCCACTGGCTCTGCCCTTCCAGGAGCAGCTTGCCCATGTAGCGGACGGCCTCCGAGGTGACCGCGTCCGGCTCGAGAGTACGGCCGCCGCCGGGCCTGTCGACGATCCGGTACCCGTACGGCGGCTGCCCGCCGGCCCACCGGTCCGTCTTGCGCAGGTGCTTGTGCGCCGCCGTGACGCGAGCCTTGATCCGCTTGAGCTCCATCTCGGCGAAGATCGATGCCAGCATCAGGAAGGTCTTGGCCAGCTCGTTCCCGAACGACGACTCGCGGCCCTCCCGGTAGTCGAGGGTGATGCCGTCGTCGGTGAACACCAGGACCTTGCGGTTCTCCTCCGCCCAGTGGGCCACGTCCGCGCAGTCCTTGGCCGAGCGGAACGCCCGGTCGACCTTCGCCCACACCATCGCGTCCCAGTCGCCCTGCCGCTCGGTCAGCCACGGCCCCAGGTCGGGACGCTCCCACGGCGTGATCTGGGCCGAGACGTCCAGGTCCTCGAAGGACCCGACGATCTCCCACTCCTTCGACAGCGCGTGCCGAGACGCGGACTCCGCCTGTACCAGGTGCGAGACCTTGCCCTCATCCCCGTGCGTGTCCGACACACGTGAACCCACCACCGCCCGAACCCGCGCCAAAGCTGTCATGCTGCTGCCCATAGGAGGTCCCCTACCGCCCAGGCCAGCGGGAACCCTCGAACAACCTGCACTCGAACGGGTGGACCTTTTACAAAAGGCGTCGTTCCGCTGGAGGATCGACCTCCAGGTCGCCACCCCCGGCCTCGCCGCCCGCGCCACCGACGCCCGCGTGGAGCGTGCCGACACCCACGCCGAGCGGTGGTCGGACCACGCGCCGGTGACGGTGGCGTACGCCGTGGCGGACTGAACGGCCGGCGGTCGCCGGAGAATCGTATGGAAATCAATAATTCCGGATGCGCTTGATCGCACATCAAGCATCTGGACGCACATCCCCGATGTGACCCTTGCCACAGCCGCGAGGGTCACATCATTCATTGGCGGCCGTTTACCTGGCCGAAACGACTCACGATGGCCTGATGCCATGTGATCATTCGTCAAACCTTCATATTCGATGGCAGTGTGTGCGTAGCCGTACCACCCTTCTGCACCAAGTACACATGATCGTGTACACGATGACGAATGGCTGAACTGTGCGCACTACCCGGTCGGATCGCAACGACGCGACCACGCGGCCCCGCCTTCCAGATGAACAGCTCACGCTCCAGGAGTTCTCCCGGCTCGCCGGGCAGGTCGGGGGCTACCCCTATGTGAAGATCGTGCTCGACCGTCAGGAGTCGGTACTCCACTTCATCGACAGTGCCGACGGCACCCTCCACGTCCGGTACATCGCGAGCGAGATCCTCGGAATGTCGATCGACGAACTGGCCCGCGGGCTCGACGCGTTCAACGACGAGGTTTACCGGAATCCCGATCGCCGCTTCTATCTCGGCACCCTCGCGCACCACACCCACCACAGCCACCACACCCGCCACGGCGAATTCCTGTCCCTGGAAACGGTCGACGTCGACACCATGTCCCAGGAGATGCTGCGGCACTTCTTCCACCGGGTGCGCGAGCACGTCGACCCGGCGCTGCCGCTGGTCCTCAAGCCGGCCAACCACCGGCAGGAGGGCTACGTCGCCCGCATCCCGGAGAGCGAGATACCGCGCGTACTGTCCCACCAGCTCTACTCCACGGCCGCGTTCGTGCCGCTCGCGGCCGGGGCGGCCCACGGGCGGCTGCGGGTGTTCCGGTCGGAGGAGGAGTACCGGGGTGATCCCGAGCCGCTGGCGTGGCACGACATCGTGGTGATGCCGCGGGTGCCCGAGGACATCCCCCGGGTGTCCGGGATCATCCACACCGAGCACACCACGCCGCTCTCCCACATCAACGTGATGGCCGCCGGCTGGCGGATCCCCAACGCCGTCGGCCTCGGGGCCGTCGAACGGATCGAGCGTGCCGGGCTGGCCGGGCGGTGGGTGCGCTACCGGGTCGCGGCGGACGGCGAGGACTTCCTCCTGGAGGCCGCGCAGCCGGGCAACCCCGGGGACACGCGGCCCGCCGCGCCGGGCGACCGCGTCGTCGTGGACGTGCCCGACCTCACGCCCACGCCGATCGCCCCGCTGTCCGAGCTGCGCGCCGGCGACCACGTCCGGTTCGGCACCAAGGCGGCGGGCCTCGGCGAGCTCACCCACCTGCTGCAGCACGGCTCGCCGCGCTGGCTCGGCTTCTACCGCGCACCCCGGCCGCCCCGGGACAACCTGCTGCGCTACCTGGCCCGGCAGCTCGACCTCCCGGAGGACGCGGACGTCGCGGAACTCGACTTCGCCGCACAGCAGTTGGTGAAGGAGCACGCCCAGGTTCCCCGCGGGATCGTTCTGCCCTTCGCCCTCCAGCAGTGCTTCCTCGACTCGTCGGCAGAGCTCCGGGGAGTCGTCGGAGCGATCGATTCGGCTGTGTCCGACGGGACTTCGGCCCAGCGGGTCGAGGAGCTCTGCCTCGAAGCGCAGCGGCTGATCCGCGCCGTCCCGGTACCCGGACCGATCCGCACCGAGATCGACCGGGCCGTCGGCCGGCACCTGTACGGCGCACCCGTCCTGGTCGTCCGCAGCTCCTCCAACGCCGAGGACCTGCCCGGCTTCTCGGCCGCCGGCCTGTACGAGTCGGTGGCGAACGTCGGGAGTGCGGGCGGCATGGCCCCGGGCACGACCCCGGGCGATGCGCTCCTCGACGCGGTCCGGGAAGTGTGGGCGTCGCTGCTGTCGCCGCGCGCGGTGCTGCTGCGGAGCCAGGCCGGCATCCCGCCGGAGCACTGCCGCATGGGCGTGATCGTCCAGGAGCAGGTGGGTGCCACCGTCGGCGGCGTCCTGGTGAGCTGCAACCCGCTGAGCCCGGGGGACTTCCGCAACGTCCTCCTCAACATCTCGCCGCGCTCGGTGACCGACGTCGTCACCGGCCGGGGCGCCCCGATCCAGTACCTGTGCAACACGATGGAGGGCGGCAGCCGCACGGTCTCGCTGGGCACCGCCGGCGCCGACCTGGACGGCGGGACCAAGGACGTCCTGGGCCGGCTGGCCCTGATCAGCCGGCTGCTGCAGTCGCACTTCTCGCCCGACGAGGCCTACGACGCCCCGGTCGACGTCGAGTGGGCGGTCGAGGGCGACCGGATCAGCCTGCTGCAGGTGCGCCCCTTCCGCACCGCCGGCTGACGAGTCCCGCACCTTTAGCCCCCAGCCCTGCGCAGGCCTGCGCGAGGCAGCTCGCACGTGCCGCCGGGCCAACTGAACTTCCTTCCGGAGAGCCGAAGTTGAACAAGATCCTGTACGTCTACGTCAAGGGCGGAGCCCCGCTCGAATACGCCTTCCCGCGCATCGCCGCCTGCGGCGAGCTGCACGTCCTCGCGCTGGCACCGCTGCCCACGACCGCGGAGGAGGTCTGGCGTCCGAGCTGTACGAGCATCGAACTCGTGCCGGACGCCCCGCGCGGCGACGAGCTCGTCGAGCTGATCGTGGAGCATGCGAAGGCCCTCGGGGCCGACGCGGTGCTGACCCTCTCGGAGTTCGCCGTGCTGGCCGTCGCGCACGCGGCGAGCCGGCTCGGGCTGGCCGGGGCCGGCGAGGGGATCCTCCGCGCCCGGGACAAGAGGCTGATGCGGGAGGCGTGGGCCGCGGCCGGCGTGCCGATACCCGCCTTCCGCCGGGTCGACAGCCTCGCCGACCTGGACGCCGCGCTGGCCGGGTTGACGCCCCCGCTGCTGCTCAAGCCGGCCTGGGGCGCCGGGTCGGTGGCACAGATCGTGCTGGACGCGCCCGAGGACGCCGCCCCGGCGTGGGAGGAGATCGAGCGCGGGCTGCGGGCCGGCAGCCGGGTCGGCATGAACGAGCTCTACGCCGCCGACACCGACCGGGACCGGCTGGTCGAGGAGATCGCCCAGGGCTCCACCGGGGGCTGGTACGAGGAGCCCGGTTACGGCGACTACGTGAGCGTGGAGGGGATCGTCGCGGACGGCGTCTACCACCCGCTGGCCATCACCGCCAAGCTGCCGACCGTGCCCTCCTTCGTCGAGGTGGCCAGCACCTCGCCCGCGGTCCTCCCGGTGCCGGTGCAGCGCCGGATCGAGGAGGTCTCGCGGCAGGCCGTCGACGCGCTCGGGCTGGAGAACTGCGGCACGCACACCGAGCTGAAGCTCATGGCGGACGGCGGGCTGGTGGTCATCGAGACCGCCGCCAGGTTCGGCGGTCTGCTGACGACCAGGCAGGTCCACGAGGTCTTCGGGCTCGACCCGATCGGCATGCTGGTGCGGCAGTTGCTCGGCGAGCGCGTCGACTACCCCGCGGCCATGCCCACCGACGGGGTGAGGGCCGCCGCGTCGGTGGCCGTCGTCCCGGCCGACGCGGCCGGGACGCCCTGGCGGAGCAGCCCGGTCTGGAACCCGCGGGCCGTGGACTGGCAGGGCCTGCTGTCGCCGGGCAGCACCATCGAGGCCGTGCCGGCCTTCACCCTGCCCGAGGGCGAGCCGGTCCCGGCCTTCGACCCGTCCGCGGGGTCGCGCAACTGGCTCGGCGTCTACCTGCTGACCGCCGTCGACGCCGCCACCCTGCACCGCGACTGCAACGCCGTGCTGAACGGCCTCGAAGCCGCCCTGCACCGGGCCTCCTCCTGATCCCGCCCGTCCCGACGACCGAGGTTCCTCCCATGCGCGTACTGTTCGCCGGCGCCCCCGGCTTCGGCCACCTCTTCCCGCTGGTCCCGCTCGCCAGGGCGATGCGCGGGCTCGGCCACGAGGTCGCGGTGGCCTCGATGGACGGCGGCGAGCCGGTCGCCGCGTCCGGGCTGCCGTACCTGTCCATCGCCCCCGGCGTCGACTGGCGCAAGGAGATCAGGGAGGCCGGCCGCACCCGGCGGCCCGACCTGATGGAGCGGGTCATCGCGACCAACTCGGCCGACCGCGAGGCGTTCGTGCCGCTCGCCGCCCACGTCAACAGCCGGGTGGCCGACGCGGTGGTCGAGCTCGCCGCACGGTGGCGGCCGGACCTCGTGGTGTACGAGTACCAGTTCCCGGTGGCCCTGCTCGCGGCGGCCCGCCTGGGCGTGCCCGCCGTCCAGCACGACCTGGGCTTCGTCCGCACCCCGAAGCTGCGCGCGCTGATGCTCGCCGAGATGGCGGACACCTTCTCGCGGCACGGGATCGACCGGCTGCCCGAGCCGGCCGAGACCATCGACCTCGCGCCGCCGAGCACGACGGGGGGCGACCTGTACGGCTGCTCGATGCGGCCCGTCTCGTACAACGGCGAGGGCGGCGTCCCGGCACCGCTGGCCGCACCCGCCGGCCGCCCGCGCGTCGCGGTGACGCTCGGCACCGTGCCGCCCAAGACCGACGGCCTGACCAGGGTCGAGCGGGTGATCGCGGCGGCGGCCGGCCTCGACGCGGAGTTCGTGCTGGCCACCGGCGAACTCGACCTGAGCACGCTCGGCACGCTGCCGGACAACGTCCGCGCGTACGGCTGGGTGCCGTGGCGGGCGCTGCTGGACACCTGCGCGGCGGCGATCCACCACGGCGGCAGCGCCAGCGCGCTCGGCGCGCTGGACGCGGGCGTCCCGCAACTCGTGCTGCCCGACGGCTCCGACCGCTACATCACCGCGGACGCCGTGCACGCCCGCGGCGCGGGGCTCCGGGCGAGTGCCGAGGAGATCGGCCCCGCGCTGCTGGAGCGGCTGCTCACCGACGAGGGGCTGCGCCGGGCCGCGCGCGAGGTCGGCGCCGAGATCGCGGCGATGCCGAGCCCGGCGGACGTGGCGCAGCGGCTCATCGGCCTGGCCGGCGCCACCCACTGAGCCGGGCGGCCGGTGCCCCGGCCGCGAACGCGCGGTCGGGTCCGGCCCGTACCCGCCGCCCGGTCCGCCGGGGTTGCCCCGGGTCCCGGCCCTCGGCCCCGGGCGGCCGGGAACGGCGACCTCACGCAGGCGTCCGTGCTCCGGCCGACTGGAGCGGTCAGAACGGTCCGGTGCCCAACTGCTCCGCCAGGAAGCGTTCGAGGGGCGTCAGCGGAACCTCCGGGCAGAGCCGTTCGGGGTGCCACCGGCCCGGTCCCTCCTCCTCGGGCGGCAGGACCGGAACGTGGACCCAGGAGCTTCCGTAGCTGATCAGCATGGACCAGAACGCCCGGGCGCACCGCCGGCCCCAGGAACGCAGGATCCCGGACACGCGACGGCGCGGGCGCCGCGCTGCTCGGCACCGAACCGCGCGCGGGCGGATCAGAGCGTGGGACGCCCGTCACTGAGCAGCCCGGCGTTGAGGAGCGCCAGGATGCGGGAGGCGCGCTTGGGGTCGGTGTGCTCGGCGGCCCAGCCGACGGCGGCGGCCGCCGCGAACAGGTCCTCCGGCTCGACGTCCGTGCGGACCGCTCCGGCCGCCTGGGCGCCGGCGAGCAGCCGGGCGGCGGCCTGGTACATGGCGCTGCAGGAGGCGTGCAGTTCCGACCCCTCGTCGTGCAGCGCGGACATCACGGAGGCCGGCAGGCCCCGGTACGCGCCCGACCGCAGGGCGAACTCCTCCAGCCAGCGCGTCAGCGCCACGCCCGGCGGCTCGGCCTCGACGAGTTCGTCGGCCGAGGTGCGCAGCCCTTCGAACCCGCTGTGCAGGATCGCCTCCAGCAGCGCCTCCCGGGTGGGGAAGTGCCGGTAGAGGGTGCCGATCCCGACCCCCGCACGGCGGGCCACGTCCCGCAGCGAGGCGTCCGTGCCCTGTTCGGAGAAGACCTCCCGGGCGACCGCCAGCAGGCCTTCTCGGTTGCGCCGGGCGTCGGCGCGCAGTTCCCCGCCCGGAGTCTTCTCGGTCATGGCACTCCTTCTGCCTTGGAACTTCTGCTGTGACAGTTCTGCCTTGAAAATCGGAGCACTGCTCCATATGCTTCTGGAGCAGTGCTCCACATATTACCCGTGCACCCCGCCGAGGAAGTGACCCCGCATGGCGACCGACGCCAACACCGCACCTCCCGCACCGCCACAGGCCACGACGTTCTCCCCCGAGCTCAAGAAGGTGATCACCGCGGTGATCCTCGGCTCGGTCATGACATTCCTTGACTCGACCATCGTCAACGTCGCCCTGCGCACGCTCTCGCTCAAACTGGACTCCTCGCTGGCCGACATCCAGTGGGTCGTCACCGCCTACCTCCTGGCCCTGGCCGCCGTGATCCCGGCCAGCAACTGGGCGGCCACCCGGTTCGGTGCCAAGCGGCTCTACACGGCGTCGATCGTCGTCTTCACCCTGGCCTCGATCGCCTGCGGCCTGGCCTCCAACACCGGGCAACTGATCGCCTTCCGGGCGATCCAGGGCGCGGCAGGCGGTCTGACCATGCCGATCGGCCAGATGATCCTCATGCGCAAGTCCGGCCCGGCGCTGATGGCCAAGGTGATGAGCACCATCGGCATCCCCACCATCCTGATGCCCGTGGTCGGCCCCACCGTCGGCGGCCTGATCCTGGAGCACTACAGCTGGCAGTGGATCTTCTTCATCAACCTGCCGATCGGCATCCTGGCCACCTACCTGGCCATCCGCCTCCTGCCCAGCGACACCAAGAGCGAGGCCGGCAAGCTCGACTTCCTCGGCCTGGCCCTGATCGTGCTGGGCAGCATCGGCCTCACCTACGGCCTCGCCGAGGCCGGCACCACCGGGTCCCTCGGATCCGCCAAGGTGCTGATCTCCCTGGTGATCGGCGCGGCCCTGGTGCTCGCCTTCGTCCTGCGCACCCTGTCCGTCGAGAACCCGCTCGTCGACCTGCGGCTCTACAAGAACGCCGCGTACAGCTCCGCCTCGCTCACCACCTTCACCATCGGTGCGGCGGTGTTCGGCGCCATCATCCTGATGCCGCTGTACTTCCAGATCGTCCGGCACGAGGACGCCGTCCACACCGGCCTGCTGCTCATCCCGCAGGGCAGCGGCGCCGCCATCGCGATGGTGCTCGGCGCGCGGCTGATCGACAAGCTGGGCAGCGGGCCGACCTCCTTCATCGGCGGCATGGTCAGCATCGTCGCCACCCTCCCCTTCGTCGCCATCGGCTCCGACACCAACTACTGGTACCTCGGCACCGCGATGGTGGTGCGCGGATTCGGCATCGGCCTGTGCGCGATGCCCGCGATGACGGCCGCCTACCGGGCCGTCTCGCCGATGAAGATCGGCGACGCCACCGTCCAGCTCAGCGTGCTGCAGCGGGTCGGCGGTTCGGTCGGCACCGCGATCTTCGCGGTGATCCTGCAGAACCACCTGTCCGGCGCGGCCGACCAGGCCGACCAGGCCTCCGCGTTCGGCACCTCCTTCTGGTGGGTGCTCGGCGTCGCGATCGCCGCGACCACGCCGACCCTGCTGCTCACCGCGGCCGAGAAGAAGGCCAAGCGCGCCGCGGCCGCCCCGCAGCCCGCCTGACCCCGCCCCACCCGCCGGGCGACCGCCCGGCCCCACGACGCCGTCCGTCGCGGTGACACCCCGACACCACGACGGACGGCATCCTCGGTGCCCCCGATCCCCGCCGCCCCCGCGGGACCGGGGGCACTGTGGCATGCCCGGCGCGGCACACCCGGCCCAGCGCGCCCGGCCCGGCGCGCCCGGCGTCGGCCCCGAACCCGGTTGCCCTGTCCATTACATGGCGTTACGTTTTCGTTACGTTCGATTGGGAAATCTGGGTGGATCCCACTTGCTGACGTAGGTTTGGGTAAGGCCTAAAGAGATCAACGCGGGGGAAAGCAATGCTCAGCAGGCGTGTACGGGACTCCTACCGGCGGTTAAGGGACTCGCGCCAGGGCCGGAGCCGGGACGCCCACTTGCAGACCCACAGCCGTCGGTTGATGCGGCGGCTGGAGCTGCCCGTGCCGCTCGACCCGGCGGAGCTGTGCGAGCGGCTCGGCGAGGACCGCGGCACGCCGATCCGGCTGATGCCGTGGGAGCTGCCGGTCGACGGGCCGTTCGGCATGCTGATATCGCGCCCGCACGAGGACGCCATCGTCTACCAGTCCCACACCACCAAGGCCCACCAGGCCCACATCATCCTGCACGAGGTCGGCCACATCGTCGCGTACGACCTCGCGGGCGGACGGCCCACCGAGGCCGGGCCGCACGGGTGTTACTCCGACCGGGACGAGCGGGACGCCGAGGTCATCGCCTCCACGATCATGCGGCACGCGATCACGCTCGGGCGGCGGGCGCAGCGCTACGGCATCGACGAGCCCTGGCAGCCCTCGGTGTACAACAGCCTGGTCCTGACCGACGGGCTGACGTGAGGGCGTTCGACTGCGTCGCCATCGTCACGCTGCTCGCC
Organism: Kitasatospora sp. NPDC059722; assembly: GCF_042733235.1. Taxonomy (NCBI): domain Bacteria; kingdom Bacillati; phylum Actinomycetota; class Actinomycetes; order Kitasatosporales; family Streptomycetaceae; genus Kitasatospora; species Kitasatospora sp. NPDC059722. The sequence continues at coordinate 49,727 of NZ_JBHWGD010000009.1, read as the reverse complement.
GGTACCGCCTGGACGCTGCCCGCGCTCGTCCGCCGCCGCTTCCGCGATCCCATGCGGCTGCACCTGAGCCTGTCCCTGCTGTTCATGGGGCTGGGCAACCTGCTGGCGCAGCCCCGCCTGGTCGCCCTCCTCGACCGGCGCACCACCGCTGGGGTCGCCAAGTGCAGCTACAACGCGCTGGTCCTGGTCGGGCTCTGCCTCATGGTCTCGTTCCTGCGGGAGCGCCCGATCAACCGCCGTACGGCCGGGCGCTCGTGGGAGGTGCTGCTGTGCGCGGCCTGCCTGGCGGGCATGGTCGCGATGACCGTCCTGCTGCCGCCGCCGCTCCGCAACCACACCCTGACCAGCCACTTCCTGGTCGACTGGCGGGTGCGGGTGTTCTACGACCTGGGCAACGTCTTCCTGTTCTCCGGGTACGCCGCGTGCGCCCTGCTCGCCCTGCGGCACTCGCGCGCCGGGCACCCGCTGCGCAGATGGTCCCTGGCGGTCATCGCCGCCGGCCTGATCGGGCTGGACCTGAGCTGCGTCTTCCGCGTCCTGTGGGTCAACCTGCCGGGGCTGCGCGCGCCCGGGACGCCGGTGACGTACGACGAGGACTTCGGCTTCGGCATCGCCGCCACGATCGTGGTGTGCGCGGGGCTGAGCCTGCCGTTCTTCGTGGGCCTGTTCCAGCTGCGGCGGGACCGGCGCGACCACCGCGCGCAGTACCACGGCCTGGAGGCGCTGTGGCAGCGGGTGGCGGTCTTCTACCCCGAACTGATCCTCGACCAGCGGAGTTTCGTCGGGCGGCAGCTGGGGCCCGTCGCGGACTACGCCTCGGCGACGTACCGGCGGTACGTCGAGTGCCGGGACGGGCTGACCCGGCTCGGCCCCTACCTCCGGCTCGCCGCCGACGAGTTGGCGCCCGGCGGGGACGGTCTGCCGAAGGATCCGCGCGCGGCGGCCCGCATCGTCGACCGCGCGCTGCTCCTGTACGGGGCGCAGTCGCTGGGCGAGGCGGCGCCGAAGACGAACGCGCTGTTCATCCCGGGGCCCCGCGAGGCCTCCGACGACTACGAGAGCGACCTCGTCGGGCTGATCGAGATCTCCCGCGAGCTGCGGCCGCTGCGGGCCCAGCGCACGGGCGCGGCGTAGCCGCCCGGGCCGGTGCGCCGCTCGGCGCACCGGCCCGAGGGTGCGGGAACCCTACGGCACCAGGACGAACTTGCCCCGGAATCCGCCGGCCTCCAGCCGCCGGTGCGCCTCGTGCGCGTCGGCGAACGGGAGGACGGTCGTCCGCGGCCGCACACCGGCGTCGCGGGCGGCGTGGGCGGCCACCTCGGCCAGGTCCGCGCGGTCCAGCTCCACGCCGTGGAGGACGAACTCCACGTCCGGGCGGCGGGCCGGGTCGGGCGCGGCGAACGGGACGAGGGTCAGGAACGTGCCGCCCGGGCACACCGCCTCGATCAGGTCCGGGGCGCCGCCGGCGTCCACGACGACGTCGTAGGCCTTCGCCTCGACGCGCGCCGGGTCGGTCAGCACCGCTCCCCCGCCCGGGCGGCCGAGGCGCAGCGCCCGGCAGGCCTCGGCGTCGCCGGGGCGGATGAGGAGGTCGGTGGTGGTGTCCGGCTCGTCGAGCAGCCGGACGGCGAGCTGTCCGCCGAGGCTGCCCTGGGCGCCGACGAGCAGCACCCGGCGGCCGGCCCGGACGGGGGTGCGGCGCAGCGCCTGGACGGCGGTGACGCCGGCCAGCGGCAGGGCGGCCGCGTCGACGAGGTCCAGGGCGTCGGGGACGCGGACGACGTACTCGGGGTCGAAGCGGACGTACTCCGCCATGCTGCCGACGCCGGTGCCCAGTTGGGCGGTCATCGCCATGACGCGGTCGCCGGCGGTGTAGCCGCAGCCGGCGGGTGCGTGGGCGACGGTGCCGGCGAGGTCCCAGCCGAGGACGGCCGGGAGGGCGGTGGGGATCAGGCCCGAACGGGTGGCCAGGTCCACGGGGTTGACGGCGGCGGCCGCCACCCGGATGACGAGTCCGTCCCCGTCCGGTTCGGGCAGGTCGAGGAGGCCGAGTACCTCCGGGCCTCCGGTGCGCGTGATCCCCACGGCCTTCATCGTGCGGTGTCCTCCCCGGGACTCGGCGCCGGAGGCCTCGGGGCGTCCAGCGCGTCCATGATCGACAGTAGTTGCTCGCGGACCTCCGGGGTCATCCCGCCGGCCCGCATCGCGATCGAGCGCACCTGCCGGTCGGCGAGGACGGAGGCCCAGGCCGGGTCGTCGGCCGCGTCGGCGGCCGCCTCCTCGTTGATGAGCGCCCCCACCGAGACCGGGAGGGTCATCGGGCGGGCGCGGAAGTACTGCACGATCGCGGCGAGCACGCTGATCGTGGGGTTGGTCTGCGAGCCGTTGCGCAGGGCGGCCAGGTAGCTCCTGGAGATGGTGACGTCGTGGGACGGGTCCTCGGAGATCGCCTGGGCGACCTCGGACGTGGAGGGTTCCCGGCGGCGTCCCACGGCGTCCGTGGTGGCTGCATCCGCGAACCACGCGTTGAGGCGTTCCGCCAACGTGGCCATGTCCGTCTCCCTGGGCTCCGGCGCCTCGGGTCGGGACGACTCGGCGCGACGTTCGGTGACGGCAGGGTAGACGCTAGCGCTTCGCCTGTGAAGTCGCCGAGGTTCTCGAAGTCTAACACCAGTGCCACCTCATCAACACACCTGCCAATATAGTGGCAGCAAGTGCTAATATACTGGCGTTTGCGATCGCCACAGAGACAATCGTCCTGTGAGAAGGTCCTGCGTCGCCCCGGCCACCCGGGGTGCGGGAGCCCTGGCAGTCCAGGGCGCAGGAGCCCCGGGAGGCCGGGGACGCAGGACCGCCCGAACCCTTCCGAATCCGGAGGAGACATGCGCAGCGGTACGACTTTCACCCAGGGCCTGCGGCACAGCGTCGACGACGGCCGGGCCGGCGGCCCGGCGTGGACGGTGGAGGCCGTCCGCCAGGTGCGCTACCACGTCGTCAGCTCCGACCACCTGTTCGCGCTCGACAACACGGCCCTCCTCGACGGCTGCCCGGACGCGCCCATGCGCGCCGGCGACCGCCGCCTCGTCGTCATCGACGAGAACGTCGACAAGCTCTACGGCGGCCGGATCCGCGACTACTTCACCTACCACCGCGTCGCGGTCACGATGCTGCCGCTGCGGGCGGACGAACCCGTGAAGGAGTGGGAGTCCGTCCTGCGCGTGGTCGACGCCATGAACGACTTCGGCATCGACCGCCGCCGCGAGCCGGTCCTCGCCATCGGCGGCGGCGTGCTCACCGACATCGTCGGCTTCGCCGCCAGCCTCTACCGGCGCGGAACCCCGTACATCCGCATCCCCACCACGCTGATCGGCCTGGTCGACGCCGGGGTCGGCGTCAAGACCGGCGTCAACTACGGCCTCGGCAAGAACCGCCTGGGCACCTACGCCCCGGCGACGGCCACCTTCCTGGACCGCACCTTCCTGCGCAGCCTCGCGCCGCGGCACATCAGCAACGGCCTCGCCGAGATCATGAAGATGGCCCTCATCCGCTCCGAGGAACTGTTCGCGCTGCTGGAGTCCTGGGGCGCCGCCGTCCACGCGGACCGGCTCCAGGGCTCCACCGGGGAGCTGGCCGCCGCGTCGGACGCGATCGTCGCCGAGGCCATCCACCTGATGCTCGAAGAGCTCCAGCCCAACCTGTGGGAGTCCCACCTGGAGCGGTGCGTGGACTACGGGCACACCTTCAGCCCGACCGTCGAGATGCACGCGCTGCCGGAACTGCTGCACGGCGAGGCCGTCATGATCGACATGGCCCTCACCACCGCGCTGGCCACCCTGCGCGGCGACCTCTCCGAGGAGCAGGCCGACCGGATCTACCGCGTGGCCACCGCGCTCGGACTGCCCGTGTGGAACGACGTCCTGGCCGACCCGGCGCTCCTGGAAGCCGCCCTGCTCGACACCGTCCGCCATCGCGACGGCCACCAGCGGCTGCCGCTGCCCGTCGGGATCGGCCGGCACCACTTCGTCAACGACGTCACCCCGGCCGAACTCCGCGCCGCCACCGAGCTGTTGCGGCGCAAGGCCGCGGTGACCGGGCACATCCCGGCCGGCTACGCGCGGGTGAGCGCGTGAGCGAGCGCAGCGAGGTGGGCGTGAGCGCCCCCCACGGCGGGGCCCGGTCCGTCACCGCCGTCGTGATCGGCGGATCCACCGGCATCGGCCGGGGCGTCGCCGACGCGTGGGCCGCCGAGGGCGTCGAGACCCACGTCCTCAGCCGCTCCCGGCCCGCCGGCCCCGGCGCCGACCTGCTCGCCTGGCACCCGCTGGACCTGCGCGACGGCGACGCGGCGCGGGCCGCCCTGCGCTCCGGCATCCCGCCCCGGGTCGACCTGGTCTGCTACTCGGCCGTGTACTTCACCGACCGCCGCGAGCCCTTCACGGACGTCCACGAGGCCGACTGGTTGGACCAGTTCGCGGTCAACGTGCACGGGCTGGCGTGGACCCTGAAGGAGACGCTGCCCGCCCTGCGCGCGGCCGGCCCCGGCCTGTTCCTGCACATCTCCTCCGAGGTGGTCTACAACGCGGGCCCGAACCGGTCCGGCTACGCCGCGACCAAGGCCGCCGCCGACTCGCTGGTCCGCTCCGTCGCCCAGGAGACCGACCCCGCCGAGGTGACGTTCGTCCAGGCGCTGCCCGCCGGGATGGTGGACACCCCCGGCATCCGCGCCCGCCGGCCGGCGGGCTTCGACTACGGGGCCTACATGACGCCCGCGCACTTCGGGCCGCTCGCGGCCGAACTCGCCCGCACGCGCGGGGTGCCGTACGCGGGCGAGGCGCTGGTCGTGCACGAGGACCGGAGCTGGACGCCGGTCCGCGCAGGGACCCCGCAGTCCCAGTCCCGCCCGCAGTCCCAGTCCCACCCGCCGGCCCAGTCCGACGCGGTGTCACCGTCCCGCCCGCCGTCCCCGTCCGGCGCACTGTCACCGTCCCCGTCCGGCGCCTGAGCGCGCCCGACTCCCTGTCCCCGAGCACGACGTCGAGGAGGACCCGTGCCACAGCTCCAGGCACACACACTGCTGTTCGACATGGACGGAACCCTGGTGGACTCGACCGCCCTGGTCGAGTCCACCTGGGCGGACTTCAGCGGGCGGCACGGGCTGGACCTCGCCGAGGTCCTCGCCTACGCCCACGGCCGCCCCACCCGCGAGACCGTGCACCGCTTCGTCGCCGACGCGCCGCTCGCGGCGTCCGAGACGCGGCGGCTGGTCGCGCACGAGGAGTCGGAGACCGCCGGCATCGCGGCGGTGCCCGGCGCCGCCGCGCTCCTCGCCGCGCTGCCGCCCGGCTCCTGGGCGGTCGTCACCTCCGCGAGCCGCCGACTGGCCGAAGTGCGGCTCGGCGCGGCCGGACTGCCCGTGCCGGAGCTGCTGGTCAGCGCCGACGACGTCACCCGCGGCAAGCCCGACCCGCAGGGCTACCTGCTCGCCGCCCGGCGGCTGGGCGTGGAACCGCAGGAGACCGTCGTCTTCGAGGACTCCCCCGCCGGCATCCGCGCCGGACTGGCCTCCGGCGCGCGCACGGTGGTCATCGGCGGCTGCGCCGACCACGACCACGAGGCGGAGCGGCACCCCGACTTCCGGGGCTTCGCGGTGGCCCCGGCCGACCCGTCCCGCCCCGGCGTGACGCTCACCGTGCCGGAACCCGTCGCCGACGGCCGGCTGGTGCGGCCGTGACCGGGACAACGGCCCCGGCCGCGACCACCCTCGCCGCCGACGTCGGCGGCACCTGGGTGCGCTGGCGCGCCGGGGGCCCCGGGAGCCCGGTCGAGCGGGTGCCCGCGCCCAGTCGGCTGCGGCACCCGGAACGGGCCGTCGCGGACCTGCGGCGGGACATGGTCGAGCTGCTCGGCGGGGCCGCCCCGCCCGGTGCCAGGGCCGCCGTCTCCTTCGGCGCGGCCATCGACCACCTCACCGGCGTCGTCCACGGCTCGGCCCCGCTGTGGGGCGCGGCGGACGAGCCGTACGACCTCATGGCCGCCCTGCGCGAGCACCGGCCGGACGTCACCTGGACCCTCGTCAACGACGTCACCGCCGCCCTCGCCGACTTCGCCGTCAACCACGCCCGCCCCGGCACCCGGCGCGTCGCCTACCTGACCGTCAGCAGCGGCATCGCGCTGCGCACCGCCGACCTGGAGCGGACGGTGATCCCCGTCGACGCGTGGGGCCTGCAGGGCGAGGTCGGGCACCTGACCGTCGCCTGCCCGCCGGACCTGGCCGGGCTGCCGTGCGAGTGCGGCGGCCCCGACCACCTCGCCTCGCTCGCCGCCGGCCCCGGCTTCGTCCGGGTCGCCGAACGCCTGGGCCTGCCGGAGGCCGCACGGGTGGCCGACTGGCTGCCCGGCGCGCTCGACGCCGGCGACCCGGCCGCCCGGCGGCTGCTCGGCCTGTGCGTCGAACCGGTCGCCCAGCTGATCCGCACCCTGTGGTGCCTCGACCCGCACCTGGACCTGCTCGGGCTCGGCGGCGGCGTCGTCGAGGGCCTCGGCGCGCACTACGCCACCGAGCTGCGCCGCCGCCTGGCCGCCTCCACCTCGTACGCCGCCCGCGGCTACGGCCGGGCCTGGCTCGACGACCACCTGGTGCTGTGCGGCCCCGGCGACGTGGACGCGCTGCGCGGCGCCGAGTGCATCGGCCACTGGCCGCCGAGGATCGCCCGGTGAGCGCGGCGAGCACGGTGAGCCCGGTGCGCCCGGCCGGCGCCGCGAGCACGACCAGCGCCACGAACACGACCGGCGCCCCGACCCCGGCCACGCATCGCGCGCTGGTGCGCCGTGCCCCGGACCGCCACGGCCGCACCCTCGTCGACGTCGCCGAGGTGCCCACCCCCGCGCTGCGGCCGGGCGACGCGCTGCTCGCCCCCGCCGTGGCCGGCATCTGCGGCACCGACTGGCAGATCCTGCGCGGCCTGCGCGACGACCCCACCCCGGTACTCGGGCACGAGGGGGTGGCGTACGTCGTCGAGCCGGGCGACACCGGGCTCGCCCCGGGCACGCCCGTCACCGTGAACCCCACGCACCCGGACGACCCGTCGTTCCTGCTCGGGCACAACCTGCCCGGCCTGTGGGCGGAGCTCGCCCGGATCCCGGCGTCGGCGGTGCGCGCGGGCCTCGTCGTCCCGGTGCCGGACAGCGCCGTGCGCCCTCGGGTCGCCTCGCTGGCCGAGCCGCTCGCCTCCGTCCTGTACGGGCTGCGCACCACGCTCCACCTGGTGCGCCCGGCCTCGCTGGTCGTCTGGGGGGACGGCATCGTGGGCCGCCTCGCCACCGAGCTGTGGCCGCGCGAACTGCCGGGCCTGCGCGTCCTGTTGGCCGGCCACGGCGACGGCGCCGTCCACCCGGACGACCCCGCGCTGCCGGCTCTGCTGGCCGCCCTGCCCGGACCGGTCGCCGCGGTGATCGCCACCCCGCGCACCGGCACCCCGGACGCCCTGCGGGCGCTGGACCGCCTCGTGCCGGGCACGCTGGTCGTGGACGTGCACGCCGGACTGCCGTCCGGCCCGGTCGAGTTGACCGCCGGCCCGGTCGACGTCACGGCGGTGCGCGCCGAGCACTGCGGCGGCGCGCCGTGGCCGCCGCGGGCCACCAGCCTCGCCCGGCCCGCCGGTCCGCTGCTCCTGCACGGCCACCGGGGCGTGTCGGGCGACCACCTGCGCGAGGCCGTCGCCCACCTCACCGCCCCGCGCGAGGCGCTGGGCCGGGACGTCCTCACCCACGAGGTCGGGCTCGACGGGGCCGCCGAGCTCGTCAACACGGTCCTGACCACGCGGCGGCGCGTCGCGGACGGCCGCCGGGTCCTCAAGGCGGCGATCCGGGTGGCACCTCCGCGGGACCGGCAGTACGGGGTCGGGGGTGGCCGGTGACCGCCCACCCGGTGACCGCCCTCCTGGTGGCCGCACCGCAGTGGCGGATCGCGGACGACCGGACGGCCGCCGCCCGGGCCGCGCTCGCGGCCGGGGCGGACGCGCTCCAGCTGGACTTCGGCGGGGCCCACCGGGGCCCGTTCCTCGACGACCCCGCCGAACTCGCCGCCGCCCAGGGGATCGCCGGGATCCTGCCGGTCCCCGTCCTGGCGGTGAACCACGCCAACGACCTCGGCCTGGCCCTCCCCGACGGCACGGCCAACCCCGCCGCCCTCGCCCTGCTGCGCCGGGCCCTGGACTGCGCCCTGCGCCTGGGCGCCCGGGTCCTGCACGTCCCGGGCTTCCGGCGCAGCCTGCCCGTCACTCCTCACCTACGCGCCGGGACCGCCGAGTTGCTGCGAACCCTGGGCAACGAAGCCGACGCGGCCGGGCTGACGCTCGCCTACGAGTCACCGCTCGACGCCCAGGACAGCCTCGCCCTCGCCCGCGCGGTGGGCCGCCCGGCCCTGCGCCTCGTCCTGGACACCGGCAACCTGCTCGACGCCGGCACCCCGCCCGCCGGCTTCGCCCGCGCCGTCGCGGCGGCCGGACTGCTCCTGCCCGACCTGCACGTCAAGGACCCCTCGCGCCCCACGACCTGGCGCGGCATCCGCACCGAACTGCCGGACCTGCTGCGGCACGCCGGCGCCCGCACGGTGCTCGTCGAGAACGACTACCGCCGGGCCCCCGGCCGCCTGCGCGCCGACGTCACCGCGTGCCGCGAGGCGTCCCGGCACACCCGTCACACCCTGCACACCCTGCACACCGCTCCCAGGGAGAACGCCCCGTGAAAGCCATCCTGCTGACCGCACCGCGCACGGTGACGATCGCCGAGGTCGACCCGCCCGTACCGGGCCCCGGCGAGGTGCTCGTCCGGGTCGGCCTGCTCGGGTTCTGCGGCACCGACCTCGGCTTCTTCGACGGCACCAGCAACTACCTGCGGGACGGCCTCAAGAGCTACCCGTTCGTCCCGGGCCACGAGTGGGTCGGCACGGTGTGCGGGACCGGCCCCGGCGTCGACGCCGACTGGGCCGGACGCCGGGTCTCCGGGCACAACTTCCGGGTCTGCGGGCGCTGCCCGGCCTGCCGGGCGGGCCGGATCCGCTACTGCCCCGACCGCAGCGAGATCGGGGTGCTGGGGCCCCGACCCGGCGCCGGGACCGAGCTGCTGACCGCCCCGGTGGACACCCTGACCCGGATCCCCGACGCCCTGTCCGACACCGCCGCCGCACTGCTGGAGCCCACCGCGGCGGCCCTGCACGCGGTGGACCGGATCGCGGTGGGCCGGCACGACCGGGTCGCCGTGCTCGGCGGCGGCACCCTCGGGCTCGCCGCGGCCCAGGTGACGCGGGCGCTCGGTGCGGACACCGTCGTCCTCGACCCGCACCCCGCGGCCCGCGAGCTCGCGGCCGCCCTCGGCCTGCCCGCCCTGGCGGCGCCGGGCGAGCGGGACCAGGGGGCGTACGACGCCGTGGTGGAGGCCTCCGGCAGCGGCGCCGCCGTCCGGGCGGCCGTCGGCCTGGTCGCCCCGGGCGGCCGGATCGCCCAGCTCGGCACGCCCCACCACCCCGTCGACGGCTTCGACGCCGCCGCACTGGTGATCAAGGACGTCACGCTGCACGCCGCGCTGTCCGGGGTCGGCTACTGGGACCGGCTGGTGGAGCTCGTCGAGTCGGGCGCCGTCGACCTGGACCCGCTCGTCGACCGGGTCTTCCCGCTGGAATCCGTGGAGTCCCTGGACGCCGCGTTCGCCCACCTCGCGTCCCCGGACCGCCGACGGCCCAAGGTCCTGGTGCGCATCGGGGCGGAGCAGCCGGGCGGCGTGGCCGAAACCGCAGCGGCGCTGGTGAGTTGATGAACGGAACGGACCCCGGCACGGACCGCCCCGGCGCGGACCGCCCCGCCCGGATCGACGCGCGCACGGCGGCGCGGCTGGCCACCCTGGCCGCCGCCGCCTTCGTCTACGTCACCTTCGAGGTCTTCCCCGTCGGCCTGCTCCAGGACATGGCGGACGACCTCGGCGTCCCGGCCGGGCGGATCGGGCTGCTGCTCAGCGGCTACGCCGTCGTCGCGGCCGTGGTCACCATGCCGACCGTCGCGCTCGCCGCGCGGGTCTCCCGCCGCACGGCCCTGCTCGTCTGCCTGCTCGTCCTGCTCGCCGCCGAGCTCATGGCCGCGCTCGCGCACGACTACCCGACGATGGTGGCCAGCCGGGTCGCCGCCGCGCTCACGCACGGGGTGCTGTGGTCGCTGATCGCCCCGGAGGCGGCCGGACTGGTGCCGCGCGAGCGGGTGGGCACGGCGACCGCGGCCGTCTTCGGCGGCGCCACCCTGGCGTCGATCGTGGGCAGCCCCGGGACCACCCTGATCGGGCAGCTGATCGGCTGGCGCGCCACGGCACTGCTGCTCGCGCTCGCCACCGCGGCCGTGACGGGCGCCCTGGCGTGGGCCCTGCGCCGACGACCGGAGGGCGGGCCCGCCGAGGCGCCCGCACGGACGGGCGAGGGCGTCCGCATGGACCGGCGCGCGGTGCTGACGCTGTGCGGGGTGGCTCTCGTGCTGGTCACCGCGCACTTCCTCAGCTACACCTACTTCTCCGTGCTCGTCGCCGGCATCACCGGCTCGGCCGGGTCCGTGGTCACCCTGCTGACGGTCTTCGGACTGGCCGGCGCCGCGGGCACGTTCCTCGTCGGCCGCCACAACGACACCGCCCCGCGCCGGACGGCCACCGCGACGATGACGGCCTTCACCGCGGGCGTCGGCCTGCTCCTGCTCGGCTCCGTCCCACTGCCGGGGGCCGTCGCCGCTGCGGTGGCCACGGTGGCCGTCGCCCTGTGGGGCGGGGCGTTCGCCGCCGCCGGGCCGGTGTTCCAGACCGGGATCATGCGCCTGGCGGGCGACGACGCCGACCGCGCGTCCTCGATCTACGTCACCGGCTTCCAGATCGGCATCGCGAGCGGCTCGGCACTCGGCGCGGCCCTGCTCGACGGCTCCCCCGCCTGGCTGCCCGCCGTCTCGACGGCCCTCGCCACGGCCGTCCTGCTCGCCGTGACGCTCCGCCGCCCGATCCCGGAGGCGAACCCGGCCGGCGCTCCGGAGGCCGTCGAGCAGCAGCGCGGCCCGTCAGAACGTAGGAACGGACCACGATCCACCGCGTCGGCCGGCGGATGTCAGCTCCTCCCAGGCCATCGGCCCGGGGGCGTATCCGGCGTACATCCCCGGGGCGACGCGCAGGGCCGGCGCGGCTGAATACGATCTCCGTATGGAAGAGCTTCTCCAGCGTCTCTCGACATCGAAGCGCGTGACCTGGCTGATGTCACAGGCCGTGGTGCTGGCCACCGCCGGCTTGTATGCGCTGATGCTCCCCTTGACGATGCCGGCCCCTGAGCACGGCCTGTTCCGGTTCCCCGACCTCGGGGGCTTCCAGAAGATCGGTCTCTGGCTCCTACTCGCCCTGCCGGTCCTGCTCGTGCGCCATCTGCCGGCGGCGGTCTTCACGGCGGTCCTGGGCGAAGCGGTCCTCGGCGACGCCTTCGGCGCGCGGCCCTCGATCGTGTTCGTCCTGCTCGTCGGCTTGGGCGGGTACCTCGCCGTCCGGCGGCCGAAGGCTGCCGCCGTCGGCTCCGTCGCGAGCGTCGTGGCCGCGTTCTTCAACGACCTCCACGGCCGCGAGCAGTCCCTCGGCGACGCGTCCCAGTGGGCCGGGGGGTTCGCGTTGTGGTTCGCGGTCGCGTGGGTCTTCGGCGGGGTGTACCGCAAACGCCGTGAGTACCTCGAAGCCCTGCAGGAGCAGACCGCGGCCCGCGTCGTCATGGCCGAGCGACTGCGGATCGCCCGCGAGCTGCACGACAGCGTCGCGCACAGCATCGGGATCATCACGGTGCTGTCGGGAGCGGCGGCGCGGGTCGTGGAGACCAAGCCCGAGCAGACGCGGCAGGCGCTGGCCGGCATCGAGACCACCGGCCGGGAGACGCTGCTGGAGCTGCAGCGCATGCTCGGGGCGCTCCGCCGCGCCGAGCCCGACGATGCCATGCCGCAGGCCGCTCCGCTGGCGCCTGCCGGCAGCCTGGCCGACGTGCCGCAGCTCGCCGAACGCACGGCCGGCGCCGGGGTGCGGGTTCAGGTGACCTGGCGGGGCGAGCGGCGTCCACTGCCGCCGGAGATCGAACTGTCGGCGTTCCGGATCATCCAGGAGTCGGTGACGAACGTGGTGCGGCATTCCAGGGCGCGGACGTGCCGGGTCGCGGTCGGTTACGAGCCGGAAGGGGTGACGATCGAGGTGGTGGACGACGGGGACGACGCTCGCGGCGGGCCCGGCCGGCCGAGGCTCTCCGCGGCCGGCGGGAGCGGCTTCGGCCTGCTCGGCATGCGCGAGCGGGTGACGTTGCTGTCCGGCCAGTTCAGCGCCGGCCGGCGTCCGGAGGGCGGGTTCCGGGTGACGGCGAGGCTCCCGGCATGAGCGTGCGGGTGCTGCTGGTCGACGACCAGCCGCTGATGCTGGTCGGGCTCGGGATCCTGATCGGCGACACCGACGACCTGGAGGTGGTCGGCGAGGCCGGCGACGGCCGCGAGGCGGTGCGCCTGGTGCGTGAACTGCGGCCGGACGTCGTGGTGATGGACATCCGGATGCCGGGCATGGACGGGATCGAGGCGACCCGGCAGGCGACCGCCGAGCCGGACCCGCCCAAGGTCCTGGTGCTGACGACCTTCGACGACGACGAGTACGTCTACGGCGCACTGCGCGCCGGGGCCAGTGGATTCCTGCTCAAGAGCATGGCCCTGGACGCGATCCTGGAAGCGATCCGCGTGGTGGCCGCGGGCGACGCGCTGATCGCGCCGAGCGTGACCCGACGGCTGATCTCGGACTTCGCCGCAACGTCCGGCCCCGCGGCCCCCGAACCGGACGCCGGGCCCGCCCCGGACCCGAGTCCCATCGCGGGGATCACCGACCGGGAGCGCGAGGTGCTGGCACTGGTCGGACAGGGACTGTCGAACACCGAGATAGCCGAGCGGCTGGTGATCAGCGCGGCGACCGCGAAGACCCATGTCGCGCGTCTGTTCGCCAAGCTCGTGGCCCGGGACCGCGTCCACCTGGCGATCATCGCCTTCGAAACCGGACTCGTGCCGCGTAGACGGTAGGGGCCCGTGACCGGGCCGGTCACGCTCGGCCGCGGGCCGCGGAACGAACCCTGACCTGCACGGCGGGCGAGCCGGCTGAAAGGCTTCCGGTGCCGCTTCGGCGAGCACCGAAGCGGCACCGGAACAACCAACAGCAAACGGGGGTGCGAGGCGACCGGGCCGGTCAGACGGCGTGTTCGTCGAGGAAGCGCTCGACGTCCCGCGCCCACAGCCGGCCCTCGTCCTCGGTGAAGGCGTGGCCCGCGCCCGGGTACTCGACGACCGTCGCCCCCGGGATCCGCTCCCCCAGCAGCCGGCTGGTGGCCGGGAGGACGACGCGGTCGGCGCCCGCGACGACGACGAGCGTGGGCACGGCGATCTCGCCCAGGCGGCCGGTCAGGTCGACCCGGGTGGCGGCGGTGATCTGGAGCAGCCCGCCCGCGGGCAGCCCCGCCCCGACGGCGGCGGCCTGTGCGCCGTGCTCCTCCGCACCCAGCTCCGCGAGGATCCGGGGGTGCGTCAGCAGGCCGATCAGGTAGGCGCCCAGCACGGACGGGTCCCCGGCCGCGGCCAGGGCCTCCCACACCGCGGCGACCGTGCGCAGCTGCGCGTCCGGCTCGCTGAAGCCGACCGTGAGCACCAGGCCGGTGACCCTCTCCGGGTGGCGCAGCGCGGTGGCGAGGGCGACGGCGCTGCCGAAGGACGAGCCGACCACCGGGAACCGCTCGTGGCCCTCGCGGACCAGGGCGGCGACCAGGGAGTCCGCCAGCGCGAACACGTCGAGGTCGCCGGACGGGTCCGACGCGCCGGTGCCCGGGTAGCGGGTGCCGACGAGGTGCCGGCGCCCGGCGAGGCGCCGGATCAGCGGCCCGAAGTTCAACTCGACGTCGCCGCCCGCCCCGTGGGCGAGGGCGAGCCCGGTGCCCGTCCCGGCGCTCAGGTACTCGGTGCGGCCGGTGCCGAGCAGCGCGCTCGACACCGGCGACTGGAGGTCCGTCACCTCTCTCCCTTCCGCTTGCCGAACCGCCGCACGAGCGGCATCTCCACGTACCGGTACAGCAGTCCGGCGATCACGAGGGAGACGGCCAGCGCCGACGCCAGGTAGACGGCGACCATCGCCCCCGAGCCGAACGGCCCGTGCAGCACCTTGATGTTCAGCGTGTAGAGCACCAGGTAGTGGCACAGGTAGAACGCGAACGACGCGTTGCCGAGCGCCAGCAGGGGCCGGGAGGCCAGGACGCCCGGGCGGCCGGCGACGTCCCGCTGGGCGGCCGCCACGATGAGCAGCACGCACGGGACGATCAGCGGCGCCCGCCAGCCGAACAGCACCGGGCTGTAGGTGGCGACGGCGTAGGCCGGGACGAACGACACCAGCACCCACGGCAGGCTGATCCGCGGGAAGCGGCCGGAGGCCACCAGCTGGGCGGCGAACATGCCCGCGAAGAAGTCGAAGAGACGCCCCAGCGGGAACACATAGGCGAACCACAGCTGGAAGCCCGTCACGCTCGGCTCGCTGATCAGCTTGATGTTCCCCGACGGCAGCGTGTACGCGAGGACCGGCATCAGGACGGCGCCGGCCACGCACACGGCCAGCCCCGCCCAGGAGGTGCCGGAGCGGACGGTGCGGAACCGGGCGATCACGAACGGGAACACCAGGTAGAACACCGCCTCCACCGCGAGCGACCAGCCCGGGGGCAGGACGGTGAAGTTGTGCTTCGGGTTCGGCACCCACACCTGGGTGAGCGTCGCGTAGCGCAGCACGTCGGAGAGTTGCGTGCCGGTACCCCAGAACACCGCCACCGCCGCCGCGCCGGCCGCGTAGTACAGCGGCAGGATCTTGACGAACCGGCGGCGGTAGAAGGCCCCGAGGCGGTCGCCCGTGCGGGACGACCAGGTGAGCACGAAACCGCTGAGGACGAAGAAGAACGCCACGCCGAGGCCGCCGAACTGGTTGGAGACCTCGTGGAAGACGACGTTGGTGTGGTGGTCGGCGAAGGTCGGCAGCGCCAGGTACGAGGAGTGGCACACGAAGACGGACAGCGCGGCGAAGAAGCGCAGTCCGGTCAGCGAGTCGAGGCGGGGGGTGCGCCGCCCGGCCGCCGCCGGCGGCGGCCCGCTGGGTGCGGGGACCGCCGCCGGCGCCGGCGCCAGTCTGCCGGCGCTGTTCACCGTGCTCATTCCCCGGCCGGGGAGGTCAGGGCCGACACCGCCGCCACCGCCGCGAGACCGTCCTCGTACCCGAGCACGGCGGCCACGCCGCGCACGTCGGGGTCGAACGGGTCGGCGCCGAAGCCGGCCCGCGCGCGCTCGGACGGCTCCAGGACGACGGCCCGGTCCAGCACCTTCCGGCGCTCCGGCGTCACGTAGCCGGGCAGCTCGGGCTGCGGGCGCAGGACGAGCACGCGGTCGGCGTGGGCGGCGAGTTCGGCGTTGGTGAGGGAGTAGGTGCCGCCGTCGACGTAGTCCGCGCCGTCGATCGTGGCCACCGGCCACAGGCCCGGCACGGCGCAGCTGGCGGTGAGCGCGTCCACCAGGCCGACGCCCGAGTCCGCGGTGAAGACGGCGGGCTCGCCGTCGGCGCGCACGGCGGTGACCCAGAGCCGGGCCTCGGGCCAGGCGTCCCGCTGGAGGCGGCCGGCGATGGCCGCGCGGCGGCGCGCCGGGTCGGTGCCGGAGCGCTCGCGGGACAGCGCGGCGAGCCGCTCGGTCTTGACGGCCAGGGACTCGTCGGCGCCGTGGACGGCGAGGACGTCCGGCAGGATCTCGGCGAGGGAGACGGCCGGGGCGAGTTCGGCGTTGCGGCGGGACTTGCGGACCGTGCGGTCGAACTCGGCGGCGGCGCCGGAGTGCAGCACGGCGGCGGCGACGGCGGCGCCGGCCGACGTGCCGACCACGTGGCCGACGGCGTCGAGCCGGAGCGCCCCGGCCTCCTCCAGCGCGGCCAGGACGCCGATGGTCCAGCCGATGCCGGCGAGTCCGCCGCCGCCGAGGACCACGGCGGTCGATTCCTGCGACATGAACTTCCTCCTGTTGGTGCGGGTGGTGCCTGGTGCGATGTGGTGGTGGGGGCTGTGGGGAATGTGGGGGCGGTGGGGGCGGTAGGGGTCGTGGGGGTGGTAGGGGCTGTGGGGGCCGGCCACCGTGCCCTCGGGGCGGGTCCGGTGGCCGGCCTCGTCCCGGCCGGGGGATGGCGGGACGGTCGCGGGCACGGCGCTCAGCGCGCGTGCACGGGTTCGGCGGGCGCCGGGGTGTCCGTGGGGACGCCGGTGGGGGCGGGCACGCCGGTGGGGGCCCGGCGCGGGCTCGCGTTGCGGCGACGCCAACGCTGGTCGAGGGGTTTCTCGACGAGCTGGTACGACAGGTAGGTGGCGGCGATGGTCAGCGCCACGATCCCGGCGTACACGATCGGCGCCTCGACCCCGCTGTAGCCGTGGCCCGAGCGGTGCAGGTACCACATCCACAGCAGCGGCCACTGGTACATGTAGACGCCGAAGGTGAAGCGGCCGAAGCGGGCGACCGCGGGCGCGGGCCGGTCCGCCGGGCGGCGCAGGTCGCCGGCGCCGACGGCGCCGATCAGCAGCACGATGCCGGTGATGCTGACCGCGCTGGTGGCGAAGATGAAGTGCGCGTGCTCCGTCGCCACGTAGACCTCCGGTGCCAGGACCACCAGGGCGGCCCAGCGCGGGATCCGGGGCCAGGCGCCGCGCTTGAGCAGCAGGGCGATCAGCATGCCGAGGACGGACTCGACCATGCGCGCGGCCGGGCAGACGTAGACCAGCCAGAACTTCCACTCCGAGATGTCCTCGGGCACGCCGTGGTAGTTCATCCCGGGGCTCTGGAACGTGGCACCGTCGGGGAGCAGCGACAGGACGAACGGCAGCGCGACGACCACCGCGGTGAGCACGACCGTCAGGATGCGCAGGGCCTTGGTGGAGCGCTGGACCAGCCCCCGGTACAGGAACGGGAAGACCAGGTAGAAGCAGATCTCCACGGACAGCGTCCAGGCCGGGTTGTTCACCGCGAAGTACACGGTGTGGTCCGGCACCCACGCCTGCACGAGGAACAGGTTGGCCAGGACGGTGCCGAGCGGGAACGCCGTCGCGGCGAAGAGGGCCGCGCAGATCACCCAGGCGACCAGGTGGACGGGGATCACCTTGACCACGCGCCGGGACATGAACCGCCGCCAGTCCAGCGACGTGCCGCGCGAGGTCCAGGTCAGCACGAAGCCGCTGAGCACGATGAAGAACGACACCGAGGTGTAGCCGATCTTGCTCAGGGCCCCGTACACGTGCGACTGGAGCACCTGGTCGGCGAAGAGGCCGACGCCGACGACGTGCGAGGTGAGGATGAAGAAGGAGGCGGGCAGCCGGGCCAGCGACAGTCCGGGCAGGTTACCGCCGCGGCCCGTGCCGACCGGCCGGGCGGTGCTCACGAGGACACCCCCGCCTCGGCCTCGGCCCCGGCCCGCTGCGCCGGCACGGCCGGTGCCGCGGGCGCGGGCTCCGTCGGGACCACGGCCTTCGGCCGGGCCGTGGCCCAGTACTTCATGGTCGGCAGCTCGACCAGCCGGTACAGCAGCCAGCCCGCGAGGATCGTCGCCGCGAAGGTGCCGAGGATCAGGGCGATCGCGGGCAGCGGCGCGTAGTGGGCGCCGTGCTGGATCTTGGTGCGCAGCGTGTACATCAGCACGTGCTGCGTCATGTAGAAGCCAAACGACACCTCGCCCAGCCACACCATCGTGCGCGTGGCCGTCCAGGTGCGGTGCCCATCGAGGTCGCGGCGGACGGCGGAGGCGACGATCAGCAGCAGCGGCACGAACGTGAACGGGATGAACGAGAAGGTGAACGGCACCACTTCGGCGACGACGTAGCCGACGAGCAGCGCGCCCCACGCGACGGCCGGCCGGATCACCGGGAGCCGACCCTCGGCGATCACGCGGGCCAGCAGCATGCCGGAGAGGAACTCGGCGAGCCGGGGCAGCGGGAAGTTGTAGCCGAACCAGAACTGGACGGTGGAGATCGGCATGCCGTCGGTGTGCGGCGAGTTGGGCAGCACGGTGGCGACGGCGGCGATCAGGAAGGTCCAGGCGACGCAGCCGGCCAGGGCGAGCGTCAGCCGCTCCCGGGGTATGCGGCGCACCAGCGGCGCGATCAGCGGGAACAGCGCGTAGAACATCAGCTCGCAGCAGAGCGACCAGCTCGGGACGTTGACGGCGAGGAAGATGTTGTGGACCGGGAACCAGGAGTTCACGAGGAACAGGTTCGGCAGGTAGTCCCAGGGGCTGGTGGCGGCCGCCCCCGCGAACAGGACCATGGCGAGCGCCCAGGTCACGACGTGGGACGGGAACAGCTTGACCACGCGCTTGCGGAAGAAGTGCAGGTAGCCGCGGCTGTCGGAGCTCCGCCACATCAGCAGGAACCCGCTGAGGACGAAGAAGAAGGACACACCGACCCAGCCGGCCTTCCAGAAGATCGTTTTGTAGGTCTCGGCCCAGTTCTGGTCTCTGAACGGGTTCATCGGGATGAACGTGAGCGAGAGGTGGAAGAAGAAGACGGGCGCGGCCGCTATGAAGCGCAGACCCGTCAGGGACGGCAGCGGGGCGCGGTGGTCGTGGCTAGGCCTGGAAATGGGACGCCTCCTTGATGCGGTCGACTGGGGAAGGGGCCGGTCGCACGTGCCGCAGCCCGTAGAGGACGAAGCCGCCCACGGCGAGGCCGACGGCGGCCAGTGGTACGTCGTGCACGTCGTGGAAGTGGGTGATAACCCGGCCGCCGGCAAACGAGCCCAGGGCCGCGCCGACGCCGAAGGCCGACATGTTGGTCGCCAGGGACAGGCTCGGGGCGGCCGCGGCGAGGTCCAGGACGTCGCTCTGCAGGATCGGGATGAGCGAGAAGGTGGCGAGGGCGAAGAGCACCCCGCCGATGGGGAACGTGAGGGTGTTGCGCTGGAGCGGCTGGAAGGCCGCGCAGCCGGCGATGAACGCGGCCGCCGTGAGCAGCGCCGGCCCGCGGCCCCGGCCGGCGAGCCGGCCGCCGATCGAGTTGCCGAAGATACTCGCGACGCCGTAGGCCACCAGCAGCACGGGGACGGCCGCCTCGGCGTAGCCGGCCGCGACGGCGCTCGGCTCGAAGTAGGTGATGATCGTGAACATCGCCGCCGAGAACAGCGCGGTGGCGCCGACGGTCAGCGCGACGTCGAGATTCAGCAGCGCCGAGATCTCCTGCCGGGCGTCCGGCTCCGGAGTGCCGATGTCCAGGTGGGCGGTCGCCTTGTGCACGCCCCACGTGGCGACCGCGGCGACCACCGAGATCACCGCGAACGGTGTGCGCCAGCCGCCGATCTGGGCCAGCGCGGCCCCGGCCGGGATGCCGAGCACGGTGGCCAGGTTCACCCCGAACTGGATGGCCGTGACGGCCTTGCTGGAGCGCTCCACCGGTAGCAGGCGCTGCGTCAGCACGATCGCGGTGGCGAGGTACGCACCATGGACGCTCGCGGTCACCACCCGCCCCAGCAGCACCAGGGAGAAGTCGGCGGCGGTCGCGATGACGACGTTGCCGAGGGCGAACACCGCGAGCAGCCAGGTGGCCAGCCGCACCTTCGAGACCCCCGCCGTGAGCACGGCGACGACAGGCCCGGCGATCGCGACGGTCGCGGCGTAGACGGTCACGAGCAGCCCCGCCGTCGTCACGTCGACGCGCAACGCAGCCCCGACCTGGGACAGCATCCCGCCGGGCAGCAGCTCGGAGGTGCCGATGCAGCAGATGCCTGCCACCAGCGGAACGGTTCTGCGGGTCACGTGGGAGTCCTCTCAGGAGCCATGAGGAGACTATAGAAACCGAGCTGCCAATATACAAGACAGATTCCTGCGGAGGCGGCGCCGAGCTTGCAGTGAATACGCACCGTCCAGTCAGCCGGCGGCATGCGGGGACTGTGCGGGATGACCGTGCGAAGGGAAGGAAGACGCGGCAGACTACGGCCGTGATCCGGGCCGGGTCGGCAGGCCCGGGGCGTCGACTATCGGCCAATCGACCTTACGTACGCAGTTTCCCTGATGTGCGAACACGTGTGTCGACCGGAGAGTTGGGGGCGAGGAGAAACGAGGGCTCCCCATTCCCACCGTTTGCGAGGTATCGATGCGCTATGAACTGCTCGGGCCGCTCCGCGTGTCCGACGGTACGACGAGCTTTTCCATGAGCGCGCCGAAGATGGAGCTGACCCTGGCCACCCTGCTCGTGGGGGCCGGCCGGATCACCACGAAGGAGCAGTTGATCCAGGAGCTGTGGGGCTCCGGTCCGCCGCGGCGCGCGTCGGCCGCGGTCCACGTGTACCTCTCCCAGCTGCGCAAGTTCCTCGCCGCCGCCGGGGACACCGAAGGGGCCGCGATCACCACCAAGCCGTCCGGGTACCTCCTGCGACTGGACGGCGCCCAGTACGACGTGGCCGAATTCCAGACGGCGATGCGCAGCGGTCGCGCGTGGCAGCACGCCGGGGAGTACGAGGCGGCGCTCGACGACTTCGAACGCGCGCTGTCGCTCGTCCGGGGGCCGGTGCTGGACGGCGGCGCGGAGGGGCCGGTACTGGCTTCCTTCGCCGCCTGGGTGGAGGAGGAACGGCTGGAGTGCCTGGAGCTGTCGATCGAGGCCCGGACCGCACTCGGCCGCCACCGGGAAGTGACCGGGCTGCTCAACACCCTGATCGCGCAGTACCCGTTGCGCGAGTCCTTCTACCGCCAGCTGATGCTCGTGCTCTACCGGGCCGACCGGCAGGCGGAGGCCCTGCAGGTGTACCGCTCGGCCCAGCAGGTGCTCAGGTCCGAGCTCGGGCTGGAGCCGTGCCGCTCACTGCGCCGGCTGCACCAGGCGATCCTGACCTCCGACCAGCTCCTGGACCTTCCGCTGGCGAGCTGATCCGGCCTCCGGGCGGGTGGTGGCGGCGGGGCGCCCGTCCCGTCACCACCACCCACCCGGGTCAGCCGGCCAGCGTCATCAGCCGGACCAGGGCCACCCGGGAGGCGATCCCCAACTTGCTGTA
Source organism: Kitasatospora sp. NPDC059722 (assembly GCF_042733235.1). Classification (NCBI taxonomy): domain Bacteria; kingdom Bacillati; phylum Actinomycetota; class Actinomycetes; order Kitasatosporales; family Streptomycetaceae; genus Kitasatospora; species Kitasatospora sp. NPDC059722. The sequence goes on along the minus strand of NZ_JBHWGD010000009.1, from coordinate 28,623 downwards.
GATGCGGGTCAGATGGACGTCGACGGTGCGCGGGCTGACCCGCAGCTGCTCCGCGATGTCCTTCGTCTTCAGCCCCTGGCCGGCGAGGTCCGCCACCTCCCGTTCGCGGATGGTGAGTTCGGCGAGCGCCCCCTCCGGCCCGCGGTCGGCGGTGCGCAGCGCGGCCCGGGCCAGTTCCCTGGCCCGGACGCCGGCGGAGCTCTCGGCGCCGAGGAGCTCCTGCGCCTCCTGGTAGCGCTGCGCGGCCTCGACGGGCTGGTGCCTGCTCATCAGGACGTGGCCGCTGGCCAGCAGCGCGTGCCCGCTCTGCTCGGCGATGCCGACCACGGCGGCGGCGTCCGCGGCGTGGTCGGCCCACTGCTCGATGCTCGCCTCGTCCATCCCGGTCCGCAGTGCCGCCGCGGCGAGCAGTTCGTACCCGCGGGCGGCCAGCACCCCGACCGGTTCGGCCACCCGCCACGCCTCGCGTTCGGGCAGCAGGAGCGCCAGCGCCGACTCGGCGTCGCCGGAGACCAGGGCGGCCTCCGCCCGCAGCAGGGCGTTGAGGGGGGTCCTGGGGGCCTTGCTCAGCACGCCGCTGGCGACGAGGAACGAGCCGCGGCCGAGCTGAGCGGAGGCAGCCGCGATGGTCGCGTCCAGCAGCGCGGCGTGGTCGAGGCGCCCGAGGGTGAGGGCCATGACACGCCCCTCCTCGGCGGCGTCCAGGGCGTCCGCCATCCGGCCGGACTGGTAGTTGACGTACCCCAGGGTGGCGAGCAGCGGCAGCGTCAGGTGGACGTCGCCGCGCTCCCGGACGGCCGTCAGCGCCCGGTCGATGTGGGCGTGCGCGGTGCCGTAACGGCCCATCAGCGCCTCCGCCCAGCCGAGGACGAGCAGGTGGACGGCCTGCCGGTGGTTCGGCCGGCCGCCGTTCGCGGTGGTGTCGAGCACCCGGGACCCGGCGTCGAACGCCTGCTTCGCGGCGCACACGTCGCCCTCCAGGACCGCGCACAGGCCGCTCAGCACCAGTGCTCCGGCCGGCGACACCCCGTCCGTCCGCTGCACCTCGCGCACCAGCGCCTCGATGTCGGGACGGGCGGGCAGCTTGCCCGCCAGGACCTTCGCCAGGTGCTGCTGCTCACGGAGCAGTACGCCGACGGCCGGGTCCGCCTGGTCCGCGGTGGAGAGTTCGACGATCAGGAGGGTCTGCACCGCCTCGTCCTGGCCGAGCGAGGCCAGGACGGTCGTCAGGAAGGCGACCTCGGCGGAGCGCGGTCCGGCGGCCAGGCGCCGGACCGGCCCGGACAGGATCGCGCCGGCCAGTGACCTGATCCGCTCGGCGTCCCCCTGCGCCGCGAGCGCCCGGACCACGGCCCGCCACAGCTCCGGTCGCACCGGCGAGGCGTCCGGCGACTCGTCGGCCGGCCGCGGCAGGCGCATCGCGGCGGTCAGCCAGTGGGCGGCCCGCGAGGGCTCGCCGAGGTGCAGGGCGGTGCGCGCGGCGGAGGCGAGCACCCGGGCGTCCGAGGCGCGGGCCAGCGAACCCGACCGCTCGATGTGCGGGGCGAGTTCGGTGGCCGGGGCGTCGAGTCGAGTGAGCCGGGCCAGTGCGCGCCGGTGGGCGCCGGCCCGCCAGCACGCGTCCATGGCGGCGTTCAGGCAGCGGCCGAGCAGCGGGTGGCGCAGGGTCACCAGGTCCGGCCCGGTGGCGCGGAGCAGGTCTCGCCCCTGCAGTTCCCCGAGGACCCGGCAGGCCTCGTCCTCGCCGATCTCGGCGACCTCGGCGACCGCGCTCATGCCGGACGCGTCCCCGAGCACCGCCGCCGCCTGCAGGGCCGCGCGGGCCGCTCCGTCGAGGGCCTCGGTCTCGGCCAGCAGCCGGGTGCCCAGGCCGTTGCGCGCCCAGTCCTCGCAGCCGCCGTCCGCCGGGGAGGCGGCGTCGGCCAGTGCCGTCAGGTACAGCGGGTTCCCCGCGCTGCGCTCGTGCAGGTCGGCGACCTCGGCCGGGCGCCTGGCGGGACCGAGCAGTTCGGCGCTCTGGGCGAAGGTCAGCGGGGCGAGCTCGATCGTCTCGACGGTGCCGAGTTCGGTGCCGTGCCGCAGGATGGAGCGCACGGCGACCGGGGCCTGCCGCGGCCGGTGCGCGACCACGAGCGCCATGCCGCCGTCCATGGGCCAGCGGACGAGCATGTTCAGCAGCGCGGCCGAGCCGGGGTCGGCCCAGTGGAAGTCGTCGACGATCAGCACCAGTCCTTCGGGCGCGGCGGCGAGGCAGTCCGCGATCAGTCGGCGCGCTTCGGTCAGGAGGCGGCCGCGGGAGGTGAAGTCGGCGTTCCCGGCCTCCTCGGACGAGGCGGTCGACGCGCCGGTCAGCGCCCGGGCCCTCGACTCGACCGGCCCGGCCCCGCCCCGCCAGGTGGCCAGCGCGTCGACGAACGGCTGGAACGGCATCCGGGCGTCGGCCTCGGAGCACCATCCCCGGAGCACCGCAAGGCCCCGGCCCCGCGCCTCCTGCGCCAGCGCGGTCAGCAGCCAGGTCTTCCCGCTGCCCGGATCCCCGGCCAATTCGACGATCGTGGACCGCCGTTCACGGATCGTCCGGACGTGGTCGAGCAGTCGGCCGAGTTCGGTGGTACGAACGGCCGCCCGAGCGGGCGGCGTTGTCATGACGGTAGTGGTCATCCCGAAATCCCTTCCCCCGTAAGCGACGGTGTGGCTCCGACGATGAAGAACGCGAACGGATCACCAACAACCACAACCAGCCTAAGAGTCCGATCCATGCCAACCGGCCCCGGAAAGAACCTCCCCAGTTAGTTCACAAATGGCACGACGGCTACCGCACCGGGGCTCCTCCCGAGCCCGGACGGCCCCACGTGCACGTCACGCGGACTTAGCCGAGCTTTAGACGACCGGGCGAGTCTGGCGCCCGTCCGACCGACGACCCGCAGACCGAGGAGCCCATCCGTGCTCGAACTCCGGGACTTCCCCGACCACCGCGCAGTGTGGCGCCTGCCGCTCGGCGACCTGGCCGAGCTGGTGGTCGACCTCGCCACGGGCGAGCCGACGTTCCGTCAGATCGACCTGGTGCTCGCCGGGTCCGGACGCCACCTGCGGCTCCTGCGCGAGCACCGCCGCGCCTCGGCCGCCGCCGACGGGTTCGGCCCCGGCTGGTCGCTCTGCGCGGGCCCCGGGTTCGAGGTCGACGCCTCCGGCGATCCCGTGACGGTGACCGACGGCCTGGGCCGCACGGTCACCCTGCACCGGGACGGCGACGGCATGGTCGCCAAGGTCGTGGACCCGGCCGGCGGCCAGGCGGCGGCCTTCGCGTACGACGCCTCCGGCCGGATGGCCCGCCAGACGGGTGCCGACGGCCGCGTCACGGCCTACGGCTGGGACGACCGGGGCCGGCTGCTGTCGGTCACGGCCGGCGGGGAGACGGTCCGGCTCGGGTACGACGACCGGAACGCCGTCCTGGAGGTGGCCTGGGACGGCCCGGACGGCCAGGTCCGCACCGGGTTCGCCCGCTCTCCCGGGCGCACCGTCGTCACCGGCGCCACCGGCCTGCCGACCACCTACGAGTTCGACGACCAGGGACGGCCGACCTCGGTCACCGATCCGCTCGGGCACGTCACCCGACGGGAGTGGGACGCGGACGGCCGTCCGACGGCGGTCGTCGACGCCACCGGCGCCACGACCGCGTTCGAGCACGACGCGGCGGGCCGCCCGGTCGCCCTGCGGCTGCCCACCTCCGCCCGCTCCACCATCGCCTACGACGACGCCGCGCACCCCGGGCTCGCCACCGCCCTGCGCGACCCGGCCGGCAACGAACTGCTCCTGGAGTACGACGCGTCGGGGCACCTGGTCCGCAGTTGCGCCCCCGGCCGCGCGGCCGACCTGGACACCCGCGTCAACCATCCGGTGCACGGCCGGCCGACCGCGTTCACCGACGGCAACGGCCGGACCACCACCTTCGGTTACGACGGGCAGGGCAATCTGACCGACGTCACGCCGCCCGCGCCGCTCGGGCGGACGTCCTACCGCCACGACCGGCTGTCCAGGGTCGTCGGGGTCACCGACGGCGCCGGCCGGCGCACCGGCTACCGGCACGACCCGACCGGCCGGCTCGCCGAGGTCACCGACGAGGAGTCCGGCCGGGTCCTGCTCACCCTGGCCCACGACGCCTTCGGCCGCGTGGTCCGCAAGTCCTCCCCCGACTGGTCCTACGAGTTCCGCTGGGTCCGGACCGCGGCGGGCGGGCGGCTCGCCTCGGCCGTGCGCACCGAGGGCGCGGACACCGAGGAGGTGCGGGCCGGTCACGACGCCGAGGGCGCGCTGACCACGCTGACCACCGCCGGCGGCACGACGCGCTACGACTACGACCCGGCCGGACGGCCCGTCGCGGTCACCACCCCCGCCGGACGCACCGCCCGCCTCACCCACGACGCCGCGGGCCGCCTCACCGCCGTGGACTTCGGTGCGGGCCGCCAGGAGATCGGCTACGACGACGCCGGGCGCCGGACCGCCCTGACGGTCCGCGGACCCGCCGGGGACCTCCTGGTCGGCGCGGAGTACCGCTACGGAACCGCCGACGGTTCGGACGGCGACGTCCTGCTCTCCACGACCGTCGACGGCGAGACCGTCACCTTCGCCTACGACGGCCTCAAGCGCCTGGTGCGGGCCGGGGACACCGAGTTCGAGTACGACGGCGCGCACCACCTGGTCCGCCTCGGCGGCACCCGCTTCACCCTCAACACGGCGGGCCAGGTGGTCCTGCTGGGCGAGACCGGCTTCGCGTACGACGGCGCCGGCAACTTCACCGAGGAGACCAACCCCACCGGCTCCTTCACCTACAGCGCCACCAACCAGACCCTGACCGGCGTGTTCGGCGGGCAGCAGGTGGTGGACATCCGGTACGACGGACTCGGTCAGGAGCTGCCGCGGCGGATCACCGAGACCACCGTGGACGGACACACCGTCACCCACGTCCTGACCCACACCCCGCTCGGGATCGCCCGTGCCACCGACGACGGGGTCCCGACCGACTTCGTCCGCACCCCCGACGGTGCGCTGCTCGCCGTGCTCACCGCCGACGGCCGCCACTACTGGGCCGTCACCGACCAGCAGGGCTCGGTGCTCGCGCTGCTGGACGAGGAGGGCCGGCTCGCCGCCCGCTACCGCTACACGCCGCACGGCGCGGTGACGGCGACCGGGGAGGCCGCCGCCGCCAACCCCTTCCGCTACCGCGGCGCGTACCAGCTGCTGCGCAGCGCCCACGTCCTCGACCACCACCTCTACAACGGGTTCTGGGGCCGCTTCACCCAGCCCGACCCGACCGGGCGGCAGTACGCGCCGTACACGTTCTCCGACAACGACCCGGTGAACAGCGGCACCTGGACCAGGCACGACTTCCGGGCGGTGCTGGTGCGCCCGTTCGAGCCGGCCGCCGGGTCGTTCTTCCCCCGGCCGGCACCGGCGGCACCGGCCGACCGGGTGCTGACCGATCTCACCGGTCCCGGCGCCACCCCCGACGTCCCCCCGCTGATCACCGGGGCGCCGCCGGCGCGGTTCGCGGCGCACTGACCCACCCGGACCGCGCGGGCACCGCGCGCGTGCCGCACCCCCGATCCACCCCCTCCACCGCACTGAAAAGGAACGGACACATGGCCGAGCAGATCGTCCTCCGGGTTCCCCGGGAAATCGTGGTCAAGGTCGTCGACGACGTCGAGGTCTCGGACCCGCAGGTGGGCCAGACCGGCACCTTCGACGACGAACTCTTCGACGAGTCGGGCAAGCTCATCGGCACCTCCCACGGCTCCTTCCGGATCGAGTACGCGCGCCCCGGTGACGGCGGTCTGATGACGTACTACAGCGAGGACCTCACATTCGAGGACGGCACCGTCCACGCCGAGGGCTGGGCCGACTTCAACGACGTCCGCACCAGCGAGTGGGTCTTCTACCCGGCTGTCGGCACCGGCGGCCGCTACGAGGGCCTGACCGGGTTCCGCAAGTGGCGGATGACAGGTGTCCGGGCCTCGGCCGAGGCCCGGATCCTGCTGTCCGACTGACGCCAACACGCCGGCAACCGACGGGAGACCACACATGACCGGCCGGGACGTACACATCCTGTCCGCCGCAGCAGCCCTTCCCGGGCCCGCCCTGGACAACGCCACGCTGGCCCGGCGGTTCGGCATGGACCCGCTGTGGGAGCAGTGGGTCGACGCGTTCATCGGCACCCGGGCCCGCCACCTGGCGCTGGACCTGGAGACCGGGAAGCAGACCCGCACCCTGGCCTCGCTCGCCGAGGAGGCGGGGCGCCGCGCGCTGGCCGCCGCCGGCCTCGGCCCGGGCGACGTCGACGCGGTGGTGCTGGCCACGGCCACCCCCGACCAGCTGATGCCGGCCACCGTCAACGTCGTGGCCGACCGGCTCGGCATCGACGGCGTGCGCAGCTTCCAGCTGCAGTCCGGCTGTTCGGGAGCGGTGCAGGCGCTGGACGTCGCGCGGCAGATCCTGCTGAGCGGCAGCGGGCGCACCGTGCTGGTGCTGGGCGGTGACGTGATCGCCCGCTTCTACGACCTCGAAACGGACCTGCGCAAGGCGGCCCCGGCCGAGCTGGTGAACTTCGTGCTCTTCGGGGACGCGGCCGGTGCGGCGGTCCTGTCGACCGACCCGGCCCCGGGCTCGGCGGCGGTGCGGGCCCTGTTCACCCGGCTCGTCGGCCTGGGCCGTCCGCCCGGGGCCGTCCTCGAGTGGTTCGGCCCGGCCGACCGCCACAGCGACCGGCCCGCCGCGACCGAGGACTACAAGGCGATCGAGGAACACGTGCCGACGATGACCGGCGAGGTGCTGGACGAGTTGCTGACCGGCCTCGGCTGGCGCGGCGACGAGGTCGACCTGCTGCTGCCGCCCCAGCTCTCCGGCCGGATGACCAAGCTCATCAGCGGGCGGCTCGGACTCCCCCGCGCGCAGGACGTCTCCTGCGTGGACGACGCGGGCAACTGCGGCAACGCCATCGTCTTCCTCCAGTTGGAGCGCGCCCTCGCCGGGCCGCTCGGCCCCGGACGACGGGCCGTCGGCATCTCCATCGAATCCAGCAAGTGGCTCAAGGCGGGCTTCGCCCTGGAAGGGAACTGACGCCGTGACCGACGCACTGGCGGAGCTGCACCGGGAGGGCAGCCTGCCCGACCGCTACCCGGAGGTCCGGCGGCTGCTCGCCGGCCTGACGGACGACGAACTGGTCCGCGCCGGCCGGGTGCTGGCGAGGACCGACCCCGACGCGGTGCTCGCCGCGCACCCCGGCACCCCCGCGCCGGTCGTCGCCGTCACCGGTCACGGCACGCTCAACGCGCTGCTGCCCGCGCTCACCGCGCAGTTCGCCCGGCACGGCCTGCTGGCCCGGACCCGGCTGTCCGACTTCGACGGCTGGGTCTTCGACCTCGTCGACCCGTCGAGCGGCCTCTACGCGGCCCGCCCCTCCTTCGCACTGTGCGTGCTCGACCCCGCGACGGTGGTGGACGAACTGCCGTCGCCGTGGCGGGTCGAGGACGTGGCGCGGGTGCTGGAGGAGAAGCTCGCCCTGGTCGAGCGGGCCGCGCGGGTCTTCGCCGGCACCACCGAGGGGGCCACGCTCGTCCTCAACACCCTCCCGCTGCCGCGCGAGTTGACGGGCCAGCTGGTCGACCTCCGGGCCCGGGCCGGGCTCGGGGTGCTCTGGCGGGAGGCCAACGCCCGGCTGCTGCGCCTGTCCGAGGCCCACCCCGAGGTCGTCACCGTGGACCTCGACCCGCTGCTCGCCGAGGGTGTCGCCGCCCGGGACGTCCGGCAGAGCGTGTACGCGAAGGCACACCTGTCCGACGCCCTGCTCGCCGCGTACGCGCGGGAGGTCGGCCACCTCGCCCGGCAGGCGTCGGGTGGCGTGAAGAAGGTCCTCGCGCTGGACCTGGACGACACCGTGTGGGGCGGGGTGCTCGGCGAGGTCGGCCCCGAGGGCATCGAGACGGCCGGCGGCTACCGGGGCGAGGCGTTCGCCCGCTTCCAGCGGGTGGCCCGCCAGCTGAGCGCGCAGGGCGTCCTGCTGGCCGCGGTGAGCAAGAACGACCGCGAACCGGTGGAACGGACCCTGCGCGAACACCCCGACCTGGTCCTGCGCGAGGAGGACTTCGTGCAGATCCGGGCCGACTGGCGGCCCAAGCCCGAGAACCTCCGCGAACTGGCCCTCGCCCTCAACCTCTCCGTGGACAGCTTCGTCTTCGTCGACGACAGCGCCTTCGAGTGCGGCCTGGTCGAGCGGGAGCTGCCCACCGTCGCCGTGGTCCGGGTCGACGGCGACCCGGCGACCCACGTGACGCGGCTGCTGCACGACGGCTGGTTCGACGCGCGCCGGCTCACCGACGAGGACCTGGCGCGGCCCGCCCGCTATCGCGAGGACCGGGCCCGGCAGGACTTCCTGTCGACCTTCGACTCGCTCGACGGCTACCTGCGGGAGCTGGACATCTCGGTGGCCCTCGGCCCCGCGACGGCCGACCGGTTCGCCCGGGTCTCCCAGATCACCCTGCGCACCAACCAGTTCAACCTCACCACGCGGCGGCTGCAGCCCGCACAGGTGCGGGCGATGGCCGAGGACCCGGCCGCGCAGGTGCTCACCATCGCCTCCGCCGACCGCTTCGGCGACAACGGACTGGTGGGCGCCGTCCTGCTGCGGCGGGACGCGGACGTCCTGCACATCGAGAACTTCCTGCTCAGCTGCCGGGTGTTCAGCCGCGGCATCGAACAGGCCGTGCTCGGCGCCGTGCTGCGCCACGCGCGCGGCAGCGGCGCCGCCGAGGTGCGCGCCGACTACCGCCGCACCGCGAAGAACGGCAACGTCGCCGACTTCTATCCGCGGGCCGGCTTCGAGACCGTCACGGTCGACGACGACTCGGCCGCCTTCCGGCACCTGCTGGAGCCGCTGCCCGAGCCCGTCGGGCACATCCGACTGACCGCGAACTTCGAAGGGGACACCCCGTGAGGACCATCGACGACTTCGTCACGCTCCTGCGCGACGAACTCGCCCTGCCCGTCTCGGCCGAGGACCTCGGCCGGGACCTGGACACCGTCGAGGAGTGGGACTCGGTGCACCTGCTGGCGCTGTGCACGCTCCTGGAGCGCGAGACCGGCCGCTCGCTGCGGCTGTCCGAGGTGCTGGAGGCGCCCAGCCTGGAGGCCGTCTACCGGCTGGCGGTGGAGTCGTGACCGCCGAAGAGACCGAGGTCGGCGAGCCGCTGCCGCGCCAGCGCCGGCACACCCTGTTCTTCCTCGAAGTGATCCGCGACTTCGCGCCGGTCTTCCTGGACACCGAGGTGGACATGGGCCGGGTGCTGGCCCACCGCGCCGCGGCCCTCGACAGCACGGGCGTGCGGTACTCCACCACGGCCTACGTGCTGCGCGCGGCCGGACGGGTCCTGGCCGGGCACCCGGACGCCAACGCGGCCGTGGAGGGCGGACCGCAGCGGCTGCGCATCGCGCACTACCCGTTCGTCAACGGCAAACTGACCCTCGACCGGACCCTCGACGGCCGGCGGGTGGTGCTCGGCACCGTCGTACCGAACCTCCACGAGGCCGAACTCGACGACATCCAGGAGCACCTCGTCCGGGTCCGGGACGGCGACGCCGAGCAGCTGCCGGACTTCGAGGGCGTGCGGCAGCTGCACCGGGCGCCGTGGGCCGAGGGACGCGAGCGCTTCCGCGAGGCGGCGGGTTCGCTCGCGCTGCGCCCCCACCTCACCGGGACGTTCGCGGTGACCTCGCTGGGACACCGCGCGGTCGACTCCTTCCATTCGGTGGGCGGCACGACCACCACCTTCGGCGTCGGCCGGATCCTGGACCGGCCGGTGGTCCGCGACGGCCGGGTCACCGTGGCGCCGGTGCTGCGGCTCAGCCTGGCCTTCGACCACCGCGTGATCGACGGGGCCGAGGCCGCGGACGTACTGACCGAGGTCAAGGAGTCGCTGGAGAGCGTATGAACGACATCACCGAGCTGAAGAACTTCGTGGTCGCGCACACCCGTTCGCAGGGCCTGCCACCCGAGCACTACGACCCGCTGCTGGACCGCGTCCGGCACGACGGGAACGGCGGGCCCGGGTCCTGGGTCCACGAGTGGAGCACCGACGCGGCCCGGCTGGAGGCCGAAGGGAAGCTGCTCGAAGCCTGCGTGCACTACAACATGGCCCGGTTCCCGTACGTGGACGGTTCGGCGCGCCGGGAGGCCCTGAGCCGTTGCACCGACACGTTCGACCGGTGGCGCGCCGACTTCCCCGCCGTGCAGCGGCTGGACGTCGAGCTGCCCGAGGGCCGGATCCGCTGCTGGAGCGCCGGGCTCGACGCCGCGGACCCCAAGCCGCTGCTGGTGATGACCGGCGGCATCGTGTCCGTCAAGGAGCAGTGGGCGCCAGTGCTGCTCCAGCTCGGCGCCCTCGGGTTCGCCGGCGTGGTCACCGAGATGCCGGGCGTGGGCGAGAACACCCTGCCCTACCGCGCCGACAGCTGGCGGATGCTCCCCGCCGTGCTGGACGCCGTGGGGGACCGGGCGGACACCTCACGGACGTACGCGCTGGCGCTGAGCTTCAGCGGCCACGGCGCCCTGCGGGCCGCCCTGCACGACTCCCGGATCAGAGGGGTGGTGGGCGCGGGCGCCCCGGTACACGACTTCTTCACCGACACCGCCTGGCAGCGGACGGTGCCGCGCGTCACCACCGACACCCTGGCGCACCTGATCGGCACCAAGCCCGACGAGGTGTACGGGGTGATCCGCGACTGGGCGCTGACGCCCGGCGAACTGGGCGCACTGCGCATCCCGGTGGCCCACGTCACCAGCCTGCGGGACGAGATCATCCCGCCCGCCGACGCCCGGCTGCTGCGGGAACACGTGCGCGGTGTGCGGCTGCTCGCCCACGACGACGTGCACGGCTCACCGGGCCACTTCGCGCAGACCCGGCTGTGGACCCTGCTGTCGGTGCTGCGCATGCGCGGCGGCCTGGGCGACCAGCGCGTCGCGCTGACCCGGGACTTCGCCCGGCTGCGGTACGGGAAGGGGCGGCGGCCGTGAACACGACGATCGACCTCGACGGCGGCACCCGGTGCCTGCGCAACGTGCTCGGCCGGTTCGCGACCGGCGTGGTCGCGGTGACCTCGGCCGACCCTGCCACCGGCCACCGCGCCGGGCTGGTCGCGAACTCCTTCTGCTCGGCGTCGCTGGAACCGGCGCTGGTCTCCTTCTGCGTCGCCCACACCAGCGCCAGCTGGCCGCTCATCCGGTCCGCGGAGCCGCTCGGCATCAGCATCCTCGGGGCGCAGCAGGCCGAGGCGGCGAACCGTCTCGCGGCGAGCGGGACGGACAAGTTCCAGGGCCTGCCGTGGACTTCCTCGCCGGGCGGCGCACCGATCCTCGACGGTGCGCTGGCGTGGCTGGAGTGCGCGGTCGAGGCGGAGCATCCCGCCGGCGACCACGTGATCGTGGTCGCCCGGGTGCTCCGGCTCGACGCGCTCGCCGACGGCGATCCGCTGCTGTTCTTCCGCGGGTCGTACCAGCGGCTCGACCGCTGAGGCCGGATCCGTCAGACCCCGGTACCGGAAGCGGTACCGGGGTCGACGCCTGCCCTCGTACCGAAGGCGCGCAGGAAGGTGTCGACCCCGGCGGTGACGACCTTGGTCACCTCGGCGTGGTCGAGCGGCCGCGTGCCCAGCCCGCTCAGGCCCGGCAGTTCCTCGTAGACGAGGGCGATGAACTGGTTGGCGGCGCGGACCGGGTCCTCGATCCGCAGTTGCCCGGCGTTGGCCAGCCTGGCCAGGCGGCCGGCCAGCGCGTCGACGAACTGGTCCGGCCCGCTCGCCCGGACGGCGTCGAAGAGGTCGGGGAAGCGCACCGCCTCGGCGTACAGCAGGCGGCGCACCGACTCGGACTGCTCGTCGCAGTAGCAGTCGACCAGCTTCTGGGCCACGTCCTCCAGCCCGGGCCGCAGGTCCTGCGGCTCGTTGGGGAAGGACTCCAGCACGTCCATCGTCTTCGCGTTGGAGCGCGCCGCGGTCTCCGTCATGACGTGCCGGAAGAGGTTCTCCTTGGACCCGAGGTGGTTGTAGATCGTGGGCTTCGCGACCCCCGCCTCGGTGGCGATCTGGTCGAGGCTCGCCTGGGCGTAGCCGACCCGCGCGAAGACCCGCAGGGCGGCCTCCACGATCGCTCGGCGCTTGTCCATCCGGCCCCGGTCGCCGGGGCTCCCGGTCGTCTTTTCGGTCTCGCCAACACTCATGGAGCCATGCTACCGTCCCAGCCATCGAAATGAACTACCTAGTTCATTTAGCTTGGCGGTCTGGTGCAAAGGAGTTTCCGTGTCTGAAACGAACGCGGCGGGGGGCGGGCCCGCCCGGCTCGACCGCCCGCTGCTCACCCTGGTCGGCGTCATGGTGCTCGGCGGCATGATGTCCTACCTCGACGCGACCATCGTCAACGTCGGGATCAGCACCCTGGGCGGCCACTTCAACGCCACCCTGGCCAGCGTCGAGTGGATCACCACCGGCTACCTGCTCGCGGTGGCGCTGGCCATCCCGCTGGCCGGCTGGGCCATGGTCCGCTTCGGTGCCAAGCGGATGTGGCTGCTCGGCCTGACCCTCTTCCTGGCCGGCTCGACGCTGTGCGCCGTCGCCTGGAACGTCGAGTCCCTGATCGCGTTCCGCGTCCTCCAGGGCCTCGGCGGCGGCATGGTCGACCCGATCATGATGACCGTGGTGGCCGGCGCCGCCGGACCGGCGCGGATCGGCCGGGTGATGGGCCTCATCTCGGTGCCGATCACCCTCGGCCCGGTGGTCGGCCCGATCGTCGGCGGCCTGCTGCTGGAGAACCTGTCCTGGGTGTGGATGTTCCTGGTCAACATCCCGTTCGCGCTCGCCGCGATCATCCTCGCGGTCAAGGTCCTGCCGGCCGACCCGGCGCCCAGCGGGGACCCGGTGCCGGTGGACGGCCTCGGCATCGCCCTGCTCCCGCCCGGCTTCGCGGCGATCGTCTACGCGCTGTCCCAGGCGGGCAGCGAGGGCTTCGGCAGCGCCAAGGTGATCATCGGCCTGGTCCTCGGCGTCGTGCTGTTCATCGGCTACGTCGTGCACGCGCTGCGCACCGACAAGGCCCCGCTGATCGACCTGCGGCTCTTCGCCAACAAGGGCTTCAGCGCCGCGGTGGCCACCATGTTCCTGCTCGGCGGCGGCCTGTTCTCGCTGCTCTTCCTGCTGCCGCTCTACTACCAGCAGGTCCACCACCACACCGTCCTGGAGTCCGGTCTGCTGCTGGCCCCGCTGGGCTTCGGCACCCTGATCGGCATGCCGATCGCCGGCAAGCTCGCGGACAAGTTCGGCGCCCGGCAACTGGTACCGCTCGGCGCCCTGCTGATCGGGGCCGGGGCCCTGGTGTTCACCCAGTCCGGCGCCGACACCTCGCAGGCCGTGCTGACCGTCGCCCAGCTCGCCGCCGGCTTCGGCATGGGCCTGGTCGGTGCCCCCACTATGGGCGCGGTCTACCGCACCGTGCCCGGCGAGTCCGTGGGCGGCGCGACCGGCGCGGTCTTCATCCTCAACCAGATCGGCGCGTCGCTCGGCATCGCCGTCGTCGCGCTGATCATCCAGGGTGGCGGCGAGCACGCGGCCCCGACCGACGCGTCCTTCAGCAACGCCTTCTGGTGGGCGGTCGCCGCCGCCGTCGTCGTCTTCGTCGCGGGCCTCGTCCTGCCGGGCCGGGCGCAGCCCGCCGCCGAGACCTCGCCCGCGCCGCAGCCCGAGAGCGTCTGACGTCCCGTCCCTCACGGGGCGGGGGGGGGGGCGCGCGGGGGGGGGGCCCGCCCCCCCGCCCCCCCCGACCGACTTTAACTAATGCACCAACCCCGAGGAGACCGGCAGTGG